>JAYUPP010000130.1:0-4389 GCA_043760045.1 Betaproteobacteria bacterium | reverse complement strand
CCCCTGCAGCCAGGCTTCACCGGTCAGGTAAGCCGCCGGCTGGCGGGTGTGGATGCGCTGGTGCAGCAGCGCATCGATGGCCGCCAGCTCGGCGGCGGAAAGCACGCGCCCCAGGTGTTCATCCAGCGTGTGCAGCGGCAGCTGCAGGCACCACAGCAGCAGCCAGGCGGCTTCGTCGGTTGCGTTTTGCGTGCCGTGGCCGAAGTGCACACCGGCCGCCTGCAAGCGTGTGCTCGCCTGCTGCAGCGCTTGCTGCAGGGTGGTCATGGCCGCATCACAAAAGGTAAGCCTGCAGCGTGCGCAGGTAGGTGTTTTTCAGCGGCTCTATGGCCGCCAGTTCCACCCATTCGTCCACCTTGTGCGCACTGTCGTTGCGCACGCCAAACTCCATCACCTGCGGGCACACGGTTGCGAAGAAGCGGCCGTCTGACGTGCCGCCGGTGGTGCTGAGCGTGGGTGTGCGGCCAAACTCGGCTTCGATGGCCGCCACCAGTGCGCTGCACAGCGCACCGGGCTGGGTGAAGAAGGGCACGCCGCCCAGTGTCCAGTGCATCTGGTGCTTGACACCGTGGCGCTGCAGCACGCTGAGCACGCGCGCCTGCAGCAGCTCGGGTGTGCTTTCGGGGCTGAACCTGAAGTTGAAGTCCACCACCATCTCGCCCGGAATGACGTTGCCCACACCGGTGCCGGCGTGCAGATTGCTAACCTGAAAACTGGTGGGCAGAAAGTAGGCATTGCCTTCGTCCCAGCGTGTGGCGGCCAGCTCGGCCAACGCCGGCGCAAAGGCCAGAATCGGGTTCAGCGCCAACTGCGGATAGGCCACATGGCCCTGCACACCCAGCACCACAAGCCGTGCCGACAGCGTGCCGCGGCGGCCGTTTTTCACCATGTCGCCCACGGCGTCCACGGAAGTGGGTTCGCCCACGATGCAGGCGTCTATGGCTGTGCCGCGCGCCTGCAGCTGCTGCAGCGCGTGGCGTGTGCCGTGCAGCGCGGGGCCTTCTTCGTCGCTGGTGAACAGCAGCGCCACGGTGCCGCTGTGTTGGGGCTGCTGACGCACAAACTCTGCGGCAGCCACGGTCATGGCGGCCACCGCGGTTTTCATGTCAGCGGTGCCGCGCCCGTGCAGGCGGCCGTTGCGGTGCGTGGGCACGTAAGGGTCGCTCTGCCAGTGTTCCAGCGGGCCGGGCGGCACCACGTCGGTGTGGCCGGCCAGCACCAGCGTCGGGCCCGGGTGGGCGCCCTTGTGCACCGCCCACAGGTTGTGCACCAGCAGGCCTTCGCTGCCACCGGGCAGCGATTCGCAGGTGAAGCCCGCAGCAGTCAACGGCGCCTTCAGAAGCGCTTCGCAGCCGCCGTCGGCCGGCGTCACTGAGCGGCAGGCGATCAGCGCTTCCAGCAGCTGCAGCGTGGATGTCGCAGCCCCGTTCAAGGCTTCAAAGCCCAAGGCGGAGCGCCCGAATTGCGGCTGTCGTCGGGCCGCACGTCGATGGATATCTCGGTGAAGGTGGCGGTTTCGGGTTCTTCTTTTTTCGGCGTCACACGCGACACCGGGCTCTGTTCGTTTTGCAGCCGCCACAACAGGTTGGTGGGCGAATCGGCATGCGACAAACCTTCGTCGCGCGAGATCACACCTTCGTTGATCAGCCGTGCCAGGTCCATCTCAAAAGTTTGTGAACCTTCGGCCAGCGACTTCTCAACCGCTTCTTTCACTTCACCCAGCTCACCTTTTTCGATGAGGTCGGCAATCAGCTTGGTGTTCAGCAGCACCTCGACGGCGGGCACGCGGCTGCCGTTGGTGGACCGCACCAGGCGCTGCGAAACCACAGCGCGCAGGCCGGCTGACAGGTCGGACAACAGCGTGGGCCGCACCTCGGGAGCGTAGAACGACAAGATGCGCCCCATCGCGTGATAGCTGTTGTTGGCGTGCATGGTGCTCAGCACCAGATGGCCCGACAGCGCATACGAGAGCGCCGCGCTCATGGTTTCGCGGTCGCGGATTTCGCCGATCAAGATGCAGTCGGGCGCCTGGCGCAGCGCGTTTTTCAGCGCGATCTGCAGGCTCTGCGTGTCGCGGCCCACTTCGCGCTGGTTGACGATGCTCTTTTTGTTGTTGAAGAGAAATTCAATCGGGTCTTCAATGGTCAGGATGTGCCCGCTCATCTGCTGGTTGCGCCATTCCAGCATCGACGCCAGCGTGGTGCTTTTGCCGGTGCCGGTGGCCCCCACCAGCAAGATGAGGCCGCGCTTTTCGGTCACCAACTGCGACAGCAGCGGCGGCACGCCCAGCGAGTCAAGTGCAGGAATGTCAAACGGTATGCAGCGCAGCACCGCCGCTATCGAGCCGCGTTGTTTGAAGGCCGACAGACGGAAACTGCCCACCCGCGGCAGCCCGATGCCGACGTTGAGCTCGCCGGTGTCTTCCAGCTCTTCCATCTGCTGCGGCGCCAGCATTTCGGCCAGCAACTGGCGCGTCTGGTTGGTGGTCAGCACCTGGTCCGACAGCTGCATGATCTGGCCGTGGATCTTGATCAGGATCGCCGTGTTGGCCGACATGTAGACGTCAGACGCGTTTTTCTCCGCCATCAGGCGCAGGATGCGTTCCAGGTTGTTGGCCATGTGTCGGCTCCTGATCGGTGAAATTCAGGCGTTGGCTCTTCTGGGCAGCCGCATCAAGCCCGCAGCAGTTCATTGATGCTGGTCTTGGCGCGGGTTTGCGCGTCCACCTTTTTCACAATGACTGCGCAATACAGGCTGTGGGTGCCGTCGGCTGAAGGCAGGTTGCCCGGCACCACCACGCTGCCGGCAGGGATGCGGCCGTAGCTGACGGTGCCCGTGGCGCGGTCATAGATCTTGGTGCTTTGGCCGATGTAAACACCCATGCTGATGACGCTGTTTTCTTCCACGATGACACCTTCCACCACCTCGCTGCGCGCGCCGACAAAACAGTTGTCTTCAATGATGGTGGGGTTGGCCTGCAAGGGTTCCAGCACACCGCCGATGCCGACGCCGCCGCTCAGGTGCACGTTTTTGCCAATCTGCGCGCAGCTGCCCACGGTGGCCCAGGTGTCGACCATGGTGTTTTCGCCGACATAAGCACCGATGTTCACGTAGCTGGGCATCAGCACCGCGCCTTTGGCGATGTAGCTGCCGCGCCGCGCCACCGCGGGCGGCACCACACGCACGCCGCTGGCTTGCATGGCCGCTGCGTCCAGGTGCGCAAACTTGGTCTGCACCTTGTCGAAAAAACCCAGGTCACCAGCGCGCATGATTTTGTTGTCGTTCAAGCGAAAGCTCAGCAGCACCGCCTTTTTGAGCCACTGGTTCACCTGCCAGTCGCCAACGCCGCGTCTTTCAGCCACCCGCACGCGGCCGGCATTCAGGTCGCTGATGACGGATTCAACAGCGCTGCGCACTTCGGGTGCATTCAGCGCCGTGATGTCGGCGCGGCTTTCCCAGGCCAGGTTGATCAGGTTTTCGTGCGTGGCGGCGGTCGTCATGGGCGGTGTTCCGGTTGGGAGTGCAGGATCAAAAGAGGGGGCTGGATGCGGCGGTGCCTGCGTGATGCCTGTTCAGGCGCGCCCGGCAGCGGCTGCGCAGTAAGCGGCGATGCGCTGCGCGGCTTCCAGGCATTCAGTCACTGGCGCTACCAGTGCCATGCGGATGCGGCCTTGGCCGGGATTGGGGGGTTGGTGCTGTGCCACTTCGCGCGCCAGCAAGCGGCCGGGCAAGACCGCCACATTGTATTGAGCGAGCAGGCCCTGCGCCCAGGCCACTTCATCGCTGACGCCGGGCACGGCCGCCCACAGATAAAACGCAGCATCGGGCAGCCGCACGTCCAGCACCGGTTGCAGCACCGGCATCACTTGCTCAAACTTCTGGCGGTAGAGCTCGCGGTTGGTCTGCACGTGTTTTTCGTCGCCCCAGGCGGCTGCGCTGGCGCGTTGCACCATCGGGCTCACGGCGCTGCCGTGGTAGGTGCGGTACAGCAAAAAGGCCTTGATCAGAAGCGCGTCGCCGGCCACAAAACCCGAACGCAGGCCCGGCACGTTGCTGCGTTTGCTGAGCGAAGTGAACGCCAGCAGGCGCTTGAAATCGCTGCGGCCCAGCGCTTGCGCGGCTTGCAGGCTGCCCAGTGGCGGCTCGTCACCGAAGTAGATTTCTGAATAACACTCGTCGCTGGCAATCACAAAGCCGTGGCGGTCGCTCAGCTCAAAGAGTTGTTGCCATTCCTGCAGCGGCATCACGGCGCCGGTGGGGTTGCCCGGTGAGCACACATACAGAAGCTGCGTGCGCGCCCAGGTGGCTTCGCTCACTGCCGCCCAGTCGGCCGCAAAGTTGCGCGCCGGCACGCTGGGCACGAAGCAGGTCTGGGCACCGGCCAGCAGC
>JAYUPP010000129.1:0-4390 GCA_043760045.1 Betaproteobacteria bacterium | reverse complement strand
TTTCTTTGCCCGTTTCCTTGCCCGTTTCCTTGCTAGAGGGCGCCGTTTCCACCTCGCGCACCAGGCGCGGCTTGAACCGCAGGCCCCCCGAGACCAGCGTCGCGGTGGCGTGCGCCATCTGCAGCATCGTGAAGTTGTTGTAGCCCTGCCCAATGCCCAGCGAGATCGTTTCGCCGGCATACCAGCGCTGTTGTTCCGGTGTTTTGTAGTAGCGCTTTTTCCAGGCGGTCGAGGGCAGGATGCCGGTCACTTCGCCTTCCAGGTCGATGCCTGTCTTGACACCAAAACCCAGCGGCTGCAACTGCTGGTGCATCAGGTCCACACCCATTTCGTTGGCCAGCGAGTAGTAATAAACGTTGCTGCTTTTGATGATGGACCGCGCCATGTCCACCGGCCCCAGGCCGCGGTCGCCATGGCTGCGAAAGGTGTGGTTGCCAAACTGGAAAGTGCCGCCGTCGTTGATGACGGTGTGCGCTTCGCGTTTGCCCGAGACCAGCGCGGCCATCGCCATGAAGGGCTTGAAGGTGGAGCCCGGCGGGTAGGTGCCCTTCAGCGCGCGGTTGAGCAGCGGGCGGTCGATGCTTTCGTTCAGTTCACGCCAGCTGTCCACGTCAATGCCGTCCACGAACAGGTTGGGGTCGAAGGTGGGTTTGCTGACGAAGGCCAGCACTTCGCCATTGCGCGGGTCCAGCGCCACCAGCGCGCCACGGCGGTCGCCAAACATCGTTTCCACCAGCGCCTGCAGCCGAATGTCGATGGACAGCACCAGCTTGTCGCCGTTCAGTGCCGGCGTGGTGCTGATGCGGCGCACTGCGCGGCCGCCGGCGCTGGTTTCCACTTCTTCAAAACCGGCAGTGCCGTGCAGCTCACGTTCGTAGCTTTGTTCGATACCCAGCTTGCCGATGTATTCGGTGCCTTTGTAGTTGCCCTGGTCGGCTTCCTCCCATTCCTCCATGGCCTTTTTCTCAGTCGTGTTGATGCGGCCGATGTAACCCAGCAGGTGTGCACCCACGTCACCCAATGGGTAGCTGCGAAAGAGGCGCGCTTTCAGTTCAACACCCGGGAAGCGGTAGTGCTGGGCCGTGAACCGCGCCACCTCTTCGTCGCTGAGCCGGGTGCGGATGGGCAGCGAATCGGCGCCCTTCATTTCTTCTTGCAGGCGCTTGAAGCGGCGGCGGTCGCGCGGGCCGATGTCCACCACCGTGGCCAGTTGTTCAATCAGCGCTTCCAGGCCACCCTGGCGGTTGCGCTGGGCCGATATCTCCAGCGTGTAGGCGGCGTAGTTGGTGGCCAGCACAACGCCGTTGCGGTCAACGATCAAACCCCGGTTGGGCACCACCGGCACCACCGCAATGCGGTTGGCTTCAGCCTGCGTGGCCAGCTCTTCGTGGCGAAAAACCTGCAAGTGCACCAGGCGCGCGGCCAGCACCGCAAAGGCCACCAGCACCAGCAAGGCAGCGGCAATGATGCGGCCGCGAAAGCGGTCGAGGTCTTGTTCGATGTCACGCAGTTCGGTCACAACAGGAGCGGCATCACAACGGCCGGTTCTGGTCGGGATCCGGCGCGCGGCGTTGCGGCGCCAGCAACAGCCACGTTGCCACCGGCCACAACAGGGCCTCAAGGATCGGTGCGGCCAATACCGCCCAACCCGGGAACATGCCGCCGGCCAGCAGCCGCACCAGCTGCGACACAGCGTGCACGGCAAAAAACACCGGCAATATCTGCAGCGCCTGTTCCAGCACGCCAAACCACAACAAGCGGCGGTGGATGCTGACGGCCACATAGTTCAGCAGCGTGTAGGCCAGGGCGTGCTGCCCTAACACCGCACCTTGGTTGACATCCATCGCCAGGCCGAGCACAAATGCAACCCCCACGCCCACCCGGCGCGGCTGGTGCACGGCCCAGAACATCAGCACCACCATCAGCATGTCGGGCATCGCCGGCTGGCGGCCCAGCGGCAGCACGTTAAAGCCCAGCGCCAGCACCAGCGTCAGGCTGACGAAAATGGGCTTGGCGGGCAGCAACAGCTGGTTGGAGCCCCGCGGCATGATCATGACGCACCTCGGAAGGTCGGCATGATCATGACGCACCTCGCAAGGTCGGCATGATCATGGCGCGGCCGCCGCCTTGGCTGCGCCCCGGCGCGGCGTGCTCAGCGTGCGGTCGGCGGCTGAAGCTGCCGCCTCGGGCGCATCAACAGGCCGCGCCGGCATTTGCAGGCCCACGGGTGCCAGCACCAGCACATGGCGCACCCCTTCTGCAGGCGCGGCAGGCTGCACCACCACCCGCGCAAAACCGCTTTCGGAACGGCGCGTGACGCTGGCCACGCGGCCCACGGGCAGCCCGGGGGGATACACACCGTCCAGCCCGCTGGTGGTCAGGCTGTCGCCGTTCTGGATGTCGCTGTCCACCGATAGAAACCGCAGCTCCATGCGGCTGCCGCCGCTGGCACCACCAAAAGCCACGCTGCGCTGTTGCGTGCGGGTGTTCAGCACCGGGATCGTGGCGTCTTTGTCCACCAGCAGCGTGACTTCGGCAGTCAGCGGGTGCACACGCGTCAACTGCCCCAGCACACCGGCGTCGTTGATGACCGGCGAACCCGCCACCACCCCGTCCTGCGCACCACGGTTGATGAACACGCGGCGCGAATAGGGGTCAGCGGCTTCGTACAACACTTCGGCCGCCTGGCTCTGCACCTGCAGTGCCGGGCGCAGGTCGAGCAGCGCGCGCAGACCTTCGTTTTCCAGCGCCAACTGCCCCGCGCGCGCCGCACGTTCGGCCTGCGCCGCCAGGCGCGCCTGCGCCGCCTGTGCGCTGGTCCGCGCTTCGTGCAAGCCCTGCGCATACTGCAGACCGCTGTGCCACAACTGCACCGGCACCGCCAGCACCCGCTGCAGTGGTATCAAGGCCATCGCCAAGCCCGAACGCAGCGGCGCAGCCATCTGGAAACGGGCGTCGGCCACCATCAAAAACAAGGCCAGCGCAGAAAAGAAAATCAGCTTGCTCAGGGCCGAGGGACCCTGTCTGAAAAACGGCGGCGGGGTGCGGTCCAGCGTGCCGACGGGCATGGGGGCTCGTGCTGTGCTGCTGTGTGGGGCGGGAAGGGGGCGGGTGTGCGGCGTGGGTGCGGCTGGCGCGGGGCTTGAAGGCCAGGCGAGCCGCAGCGCCGCGCTACTCAGAGGTGAAGATCGAACCCAGCCGGTCCATGCGTTCCAGCGCCATGCCGCAGCCGCGCACCACGCAGGTCAGCGGGTCTTCGGCCACCAGCACCGGCAAGCCGGTTTCTTCGGCCAGCAGGCGGTCCAGGTCGCGCAACAAGGCGCCGCCGCCGGTGAGCATCATGCCGCGCTCGGCGATGTCGGCGCCCAGCTCGGGCGGGGTTTGTTCCAACGCATTTTTGACGGCGGACACCATCTGGTTCAGCGGATCGGTCAGCGCTTCCAGAATTTCGTTGCTGCTGATGGTGAAACTGCGCGGCACGCCTTCACTGAGGTTGCGGCCCTTGACTTCCATCTCTTTGACTTCGCTGCCCGGGAAGGCGCTGCCGATGGTTTTCTTGATGGATTCGGCCGTGGGCTCGCCGATCAACATGCCGTAGTTGCGGCGGATGTAGTTGATGATGGCTTCGTCGAACTTGTCACCACCGACGCGGATGCTGCCCTTGTAGACCATGCCCCCCAGGCTGATGACGCCCACTTCGGTGGTGCCGCCGCCGATGTCCACCACCATCGAGCCCGACGCTTCAGACACTGGCAGGCCGGCGCCAATGGCAGCGGCCATCGGCTCTTCGATCAAAAACACGTCAGAGGCGCCGGCACCCAGCGCCGATTCGCGGATGGCGCGCCGTTCAACCTGGGTGCTGCCACAAGGCACACAGATGATGATGCGCGGGCTGGGCCGCAGAATGCCGCGTGGGTGCACCATCTTGATGAACTGCTTGAGCATCTGCTCGGTGACGGTGAAGTCGGCGATGACGCCGTCTTTCATCGGCCGGATGGCTTCGATATTGCCGGGCACCTTACCGAGCATGGCCTTGGCTTCTTTGCCCACCGCCTGGATGGTTTTTTTGCCCTGCGGGCCCCCTTCGTGGCGGATGGCCACCACCGAAGGTTCATCCAGCACGATGCCTTTGTCGCGCACGAATATCAAGGTGTTGGCCGTGCCCAGGTCGATGGCCAGGTCGGTTGAGAAATAACGGCGCAGGGAAGCGGCAAACATGGTCGGGTGCGGGGCCGGTGCGGATGCCGGCGGGCAAGCTTTGCGGGCGAGCTTTCGGCAGGCAAAGGCCTGGGTTTTGGGGTCCGGTGGGCGGCACGGCCCACGTGCAGGCCCTGCGAAAAATAACCGCTGATAATACCGCAGGCACCTGGTTTCCCGGCTTGTGCGGCGC
>JAYUPP010000128.1:0-11934 GCA_043760045.1 Betaproteobacteria bacterium | reverse complement strand
CTTCGCTGATCAGCACTTCACGCAGCATCGGGCCCAGCGCCGCCTTGCCGTCGCCCCCGCGTGAAAAAGGCGTGCGGCCCGAGCCTTTGAAAGCGATGTCGCGCTGCTGGCCCCGGCTGTCAACAATCTCACCCAGCAGCAGCGCGCGGCCGTCGCCCAGGCGCGGCGACCAGCCGCCAAACTGGTGGCCCGCGTAGGCCTGCGCGATGGGGTCGGCACCGGCCGGCACCCGGTTGCCGGCCAGCAGGGCGGTGCCGGCTGCGCTGTCCAGCCCCAGCAAGCCCAGTTCAGCGGCCAGTGGGCGGTTGAACCAGGCCATTCGAGGGGCAGCTACCGTTGCCGGTTGCCAGCGGATGTACAGGCCTTCCAGTTCACGGGCATAGCTGTTGCGCCAGGCGAACGTGGGCCAGGCGGCGGGGTCGGCAGTGTTCATGGCTTTGATGATGCCGCATGGGTTGTGACCGTGGGGTCGGCGCCGTGTGGGTACCGAACCCCCACCTTAAACTCCACAGCTGCATGCAAGCTGAACCCTCGCCCTTACCCTCACGTCCCGCCGCGGCCCACGCCCCTGCGCTGTTGCAAACCACCAACCTGGCCTGTGAACGGGGCGAGCGCCGGCTGTTCGAGGGCCTGAACCTGCAGTTGCACGCCGGCAGCGTGACCTGGCTGCGCGGCCGCAACGGGGGCGGCAAAACCAGCCTGCTGCGGCTGCTGGCGGGGCTGGCCACACCGGCCGCTGGTGAAGTGCAGGTGCTCGGCAGGCCACTGCGCCAGGCCGGAGCGGCGTGGCGTCGGCACTGGGCCTATGTCGCTCACCAAAACGCGTTGAAAGACGACCTTAGCGCCACCGAAGCGCTGGCCTTCCTGGCGCAACTGCACGGGCTGGATGCGAGCGCGGCAGCCCTTGCACAAGCGCTGCGCCGCATGGGCATTTCCAACCGCCAACAGGCCGCGGTGCGCACCCTGAGCCAGGGCCAGCGGCGGCGCATCACGCTGGCGCGGCTGGTGCTTTCAAGTGCTGCGGCGGTGTGGCTGCTGGACGAGCCTTTTGACGCGCTCGACGCCGACGGCGTGCTGGCGCTGAACGGCTTGATCACCGAACACGCGGCGCGCGGCGCTTGTGTGCTGCTGACCAGCCACCAGGCCCTGACGCTGGCATCGCCGTTGCCGCTGCAGATGGACCTGGAAGCCTGCGCGCCCCGGGCGGCGGTGGCTTGACATGCCAACCGCAGCCGTCGCGCCGCAGCACGCCAGCGCCCCTTGCAGCGGCGTAGGCAGCGCCGTTTTCAAAAGCGTGCTGCTGCGCGACCTGCGGCTGGCCTCGCGTCGGCGCATCGACGCGCTGCTGCCGCTGGCCTTTTTTCTGGTGGCGTTGAGCCTGTTTCCACTCGGCGTCGGCCCCGAGCCCCAAACGCTGCGCGAGATTGCGCCCGGCGTGGTGTGGGTGTGTGCTTTGCTGGCGTCGATGCTGTCAGTGAACGCGATGTTTGCGCAAGACCATGCCGACGGCGCGCTGGAACAGATGCTGCTGGCGCCGCAGTCGGCGCTGGCCGTGGCGGCGGCGAAGTGTTGCGCGCACTGGCTGCTGTCGGGCCTGCCGTTGATCGTGGCCACGCCGCTGGTGGCGCTGCTGTTTGGCCTGCCCGCGCCTGCGCTGGCTGCGCTGGTGCTGGGCCTGTTGTTGGGCACACCCATCTTGAGCCTGCTGGGTGGCCTGGGCGCGGCGCTCACACTGGGCCTGCGCAGCGGTGGCATGCTGTTGATCTTGATCGTGCTGCCACTGGCGACACCGGCGCTCATCTTCGGCGCCGGCGCGGTGACCACGGTGGAGGCGGGGCTGTCGGCGAGCGGGCATTTTTCGCTGCTGGCTGCGCTGTTGATCGTCACCGCACTCGGCGCGCCGCTGGCCACGGCAGCGGCGCTGCGTATATCGACCGAATGAACAAGCTGTCGCCTTTTCCCTGCCTCCCGCGCCGAGAGGGCGAGGAAGCAAGAAATCAACACCATTGAGCCATCGTTTGTGATCACCTCTCCGAACCGCGTTTTCACCTTCGCAGCGCCGGCACGCCTCTATCGCTTGATGGGGACCCTGGTGCCGCTGTGCTGGCTGGCGGCTGCGCTGCTGGCCGCCGCCGGCCTGTACATCGGTTTCTTCGTGGCCCCCACCGACGCCACACAAGGCGAGGTCTACCGCATCATTTTCATCCACGTGCCGGCCGCCTGGATGTCGATGCTGCTCTACCTGGTGATGGCCTTCTGGGCCGGCATCGGCTGGGCCTTCAACGCCCGCGCGGCTTCAATGCTGGCGCGGTCCATCGCGCCCACCGGGGCGCTGTTCACCGCGCTGGCGCTGTGGACCGGTGCCCTCTGGGGCAAGCCCACCTGGGGCACTTACTGGGTGTGGGACGCGCGCCTGACCACCGAGCTGATTCTGCTGTTCCTGTATCTCGGTTACATCGCGCTCGTCAACGCCATCGACGACACACGCCGCGCCGACCAGGCCGGCGCTTTGCTGGCCCTGGTGGGCAGCGTCAACGTGCCGATCATTTACTTTTCAGTGAGATGGTGGAACACGCTGCACCAGGGTGCTTCCATCAGCCCGACGATGGCGCCCAAGATGGCCAGCACCATGTTGACGGCGATGCTGCTGATGTCGCTGGCCTGCTGGGCCTATGCTTTTGCGGTGGTGTTCATGCGCACCCGTGCGCACATCCTTGAGCGCGAAAGCCACACCGGCTGGGTGGCCGGCTTGGTGCAGGCGAAAATCAAGCCATGAACTGGAACAGCGCCGCTGAATTTTTCGCCATGGGTGGCCATGGCTTTTTCGTCTGGGCTTCATACGGCGCGGCAGCCTTGTTGCTGCTGGCCGAGTCTTTGCTGGCGCGTGCCCGCCACCGCCGGGCGTTGGCGTCTGCTGCTGTGCAAGCGGCCGGCGACACCCAGGACGCACGATGAAACCCCGCCATAAACGGCTGGCGATATTGGGCGGTGTGCTCAGCGCGGTGGGCGTGGTGGTGGCGCTGGTGCTGAACGCCTTTCAAAGCAACCTGGTGTTTTTCTACTCACCCACGCAGGTGGTGGCCAAAGAGGCGCCCAGCGCGCGCGCTTTTCGCATCGGCGGGCTGGTGGAAACAGGCTCGGTGAAGGTGGACGGCACGCTGGTGCAGTTCGTCATCACCGACACCGCAAAAACCGTGTCGGTGCGTTACCACGGCATCCTGCCCGACCTGTTCAAGGAAGGCAAAGGCGTGGTCGCACAAGGCCAGTTGCGCGACGGTGTGTTCGAAGCGCGTGAGGTGCTGGCCAAACACGACGAAAACTACATGCCACCTGAAGCGGCTGAAGCGCTGAAACGGGCGCAGGCCGAAGGCGGCAAGATGATCACAACCCAAAACCCGGTGGCACCCAAATGACTCCTGAAATCGGACACTTCATGTTGTGGCTGGCGCTGGGTGTTTCCGTGGTGCTCAGTGTGGTGCCGCTGTGGGGTGCACAAACGGGGCGGTCCGAGCTGATGGCGGTGGCGCGGCCGGCCAGCTTGTTGCTGTTTGTGTTGGTGCTGATTTCGTTCCTCTGTTTGACAGCTGCCTTTGTGCAGCACGACTTTTCAGTGCAGTACGTGGCTGCAAATTCCAACAGCGCGTTGCCCTTGCAGTTCCGCATTGCCGCCGTGTGGGGCGGGCATGAAGGTTCGATGCTGTTGTGGCTGTTGATGCAATGCGCCTGGACGCTGGCGGTGGCCCGCTTCAGCCAGCGCCTGCCGCTGCCGGTGCTGGCGCGCATTCTGGCCGTTATGGGCATCCTGACGGTCGGCTTTGTGCTCTTCACGCTGCTCACGTCCAACCCCTTCGACCGCCTGTCGCCAGCGCCACCCGACGGCCGCGACCTGAACCCGCTGCTGCAAGACCCGGGCATGATCTTTCACCCGCCCATGCTGTACATGGGTTATGTCGGCTTCTCGGTCGCTTTTGCATTTGCAGTGGCCGCGCTCATTGGTGGCAACCTCGACGCCACCTGGGCGCGCTGGACACGCCCGTGGACGACCGCAGCCTGGATCTTCCTGACGCTGGGCATCGCACTCGGCAGCTGGTGGGCTTATTACGAGCTGGGCTGGGGCGGCTGGTGGTTCTGGGACCCGGTGGAAAACGCTTCTTTCATGCCCTGGCTGGTGGGCACTGCGTTGATCCATTCGCTGGCCGTGACTGAAAAACGCGGTGCTTTCAAGTCGTGGACGGTGCTGCTCGCCATCATGGCCTTTTCGCTGTCGCTGCTGGGCACTTTCCTGGTCAGGTCGGGTGTGCTGACATCGGTGCACGCTTTTGCCACCGACCCCAAACGCGGGCTTTTCATCCTGTGTTTTCTGGCCATCGTCATCGGCGCGTCGCTGGCGCTTTACGCCTGGCGCGCACCCAAGGTGGGCCTGGGCGCAAGGTTTGAACTGGTGTCGCGCGAAACCTTCCTGCTCGCCAACAACGTGCTGCTGCTGGTGGCCACCGCGGCCGTGATGCTGGGCACGCTGTACCCGCTGGTATTGGACGCCTTGGGCCTGGGCAAAATTTCTGTCGGCGTGCCCTACTTCGAAGCCGTGTTTGTGCCGCTCATGGTGCCGCTGGTTGTGTTGATGGGCATCGGCCCGCTGGCGCGCTGGAAGCAGGCCGCGCTGCCCGACATGGCGCGCCGCTTGCGCTGGGCTTTGGGCGCCGCCGTGGTGGCTGCGCTGCTCACCGAATGGCTGCACGGTGACATCACCTGGATGGCCACGCTCGGCCTGCTGATGGCCTTCTGGGTGATGGCGGCGGTGGCCACCGATTTGTGGCAACACCTGCGCCCGGCCGGTGGCCTGAAACTGCCGCTGTGGCACCGTGCGCGCCAGCTGCCGCGTGCACACATCGGCATGGCGCTGGCGCACCTGGGCATTGCGGTGTTCATTTTTGGCGTCACGATGGTGAAGAGTTTCGAGGTTGAACGCGACGTGAAGATGGACCTGGGCGACACCACCGAAGCCGGCGGTTTCACCTTCACCTTCCAGGGCGTGCGCCAGGTTGAAGGGCCGAACTACGAAGCGGCCCAAGGGCTGGTCGTCATCAGCAAAAGCGGCCGTGACGTGGCGCAGTTGAAGCCCGAAAAACGCCTGTACCGCGTGCAGCAAAACCCGATGACCGAAGCCGACATCCGCAGCACACCGCTCGGGGACCAGTATGTGTCGCTGGGCCAGCCGGCGGGTGGTTCGGCCTGGGTGGTGCGCGTGTATCACAAGCCTTTTGTGACGTGGATCTGGGGCGGCTGTGTGTTGATGGCGCTCGGCGGTGCACTCGCCGCCAGTGACCGCCGTTACCGCACCGCGCGCCAAACGCAGCGCGATGCGGCACGCAGCAACGACGCGCTGGCCCCTGCCGCATGAAACGCTGGCGGTTTTGGGCGCCGCTGGCGCTGTTTGTGGTGCTGCTCGGTTTTCTGGGCGTGGGCTTGAACCTGAAGCCGCGTGAAGTGCCTTCGCCCTTGATCGGCAAGGCGGCGCCCGACTTCCAGCTGCCCCGGCTGGAAGACCCCAGTGCTACCTTGAGCAAACAAGAGCTGGCCGGCAAAGTGTGGGTGCTGAACGTCTGGGCTTCGTGGTGCACACCCTGCCTGGAAGAACACCCTTTGCTGGTGGACTTTGCGCGCCGCAACACCACGCCTGTGCTGGGGCTGAACTACAAAGACGGCCGCAGGGAAGCCCAGGCCTGGCTGGCCCGCCACGGCAACCCCTACGCCGCCGTGATTCAAGACGCCAAGGGTGCGGTGGGCATCGACTACGGCGTCTACGGTGTGCCCGAAACCTTCGTCATCGACAAAACCGGTGTCATCCGCTTCAAGCACATCGGGCCGCTGACGCCCGATGTGTTGCGTTCCAGAATCGAACCGCTGTTGAAGCAATTGAATGGCTAATCTGAAAAGTTTGCTGACAGGTTTGTGCGCGGCTGCGCTGCTGTGGTGCGCCACGCCGGCCGCCCGGGCCGCCGACGCGCCTGCCGCCACCGAAGACCCGGTGCTGGAAAAACGCACGCTGGCGCTGTCTGCAGAGTTGCGCTGTTTGGTGTGCCAGAACCAGACCATCGCTGACTCCAATGCCGGTCTGGCGGTGGACCTGCGCAACCAGGTGCGCGAGATGCTGCGCGCCGGCAAGACCGACCAGGAAATCAGGGACTTCATGACCCAGCGTTACGGCGACTTTGTGCTCTACCGCCCGCCGGTCAACAGCCACACCGCGCTGCTGTGGTTCGGCCCGCCGGCACTGCTGGTGCTGGGCGGGCTGGGCCTGTGGCTGGTGCTGCGGCGGCGCAACCAGCTGGGCGCCGATCAATTTGAACCCGACGAGACCGAGCCCGTTCAGGCGAACCCGCAACCGCCCACACCGCGATGAACGATCCCTTGGCCGCACCTGCGCTGGCACCTTCAACCGCAACTTCGGCCGCAACTTCGGCCGAACTTGCACCGGTGCCAGATCGGGTGCCCGCAGGGCCCCCGGCGCCCACGCCTTCCACCCGCCTGGTGGCGCTGCTGAGTGCCGCCGTGCTGGCACTGGCTGCGGGCGGCTACGCGCTCACCGGGTCGCCCCAGTTGCCCAGTGCAGGCGCACCCGGGGCCACCGCGGCCCCCACCGAAAGCAGCGACCCGGCTGTGCGAGCAGCACAGTTTGCGGCCGTGGTTGAACAACTGGCCACCAAGATGAAAGAGCAGCCCGACAACGCCGAAGGCTGGGCCATGCTGGCGCGTGCTTACGCGCGCCTGCAACGCCCGGCCGACGCGCTGCAGGCCTACACGCGGGCCATGGCGCTGCAGCCTGACGACGCTCAACTGTTGGCCGATTACGCCGATGTCATGGCATTCCAGAACAACCGCCGGCTGGCGGGTGAACCCACGAAGCTCATCGACCGCGCATTGAAGTTGGAACCCAACAACCCAAAAGCGCTGGCGCTTGCCGGCTCAGCCGCTTTTGACCGCAAGGACTTTGCTGCTGCGGTGCGCCACTGGGAACACCTGTCGCGGCTGTCACCACCGGACAGCGAGTTTTTGACCGAGCTGCAAAGCGGCATTGACGAAGCGCGCAAGCTGGGTGGCCTGCCGGCGGCAGTTGCATTGGCCGCTGCCGGCGCCGGTGGCAGTGCGGGCGCGGCTGTCGGCGGCGCCACGGCTGCAGCGGGTGCCGGCGTGGTGGCCCCTGCTGCGCCGGCGGTGGCCGCTGTGTCGGCGGCTTCGGCACCGCAGGCTGCAGCAGGCGCTGCGCGCATCACCGGCACCGTCACCCTTGCGCCGGCGCTGTCGGCCCAGGCCGCACCCGACGACACGGTGTTTGTGCTGGCACGGCCGGCCGCCGGCTCGCGCATGCCACTGGCCGTGGCGCGTTACCGCGTCAAAGACCTGCCGGTGAAGTTCACGCTTGACGACAGCATGGCGATGGCGCCTGCGGCTCGCCTGTCGCTCTTCGAGCGTGTGGTGGTGGTGGCGCGGGTCAGCAAAAGCGGCCACGCCATGCCGTCTGCAGGCGACATCAGCGGGCAGTCGCCGTCGGTGGCCAACACCACCAGCGGTCTGTTGATCGAAATGACTGACGTGGTGAAGAACTGATTCCAGCGACGCGCCCGTTGAAGGCGCTGCGCCAGGCCTTTAGCGCCATGCCGGTGCGGTGGCAAGCCATTCCCGCTGAGCGCCGCTGGCTCAGCTTCGCGCTGTTGCTGTCGTTGCTGTTCCACGGGCTGCTGCTCAGCCTGACTTTTGGCGGCACGGGCCCCGGGTTGCCGGGTTTGGGTTTGCCCTGGCAGGATCGGCGGGGCGAGACGCCTGAATTGCGCGTGGTGTTGACGTCTGCCCCCGCCACCACGCCGGCCGCCGTGCCGCAGCGGCCTGCGCAACATCCGGCACCGGCACCGGAAAAACCTGCGGCAGCCCCGCCCGCCCCACAGCCCGGGGACATGGACAAGGTGCCCTCGCTGGCGGCAGCACCCAGCGCAGCGGCCGATGCTGCCGTCTTGAGCGCTGCGGTGCCGGTGCCTTCGCAGGAGTTGGCGCCTTCGCCTGCACTTGTGCCCTCACCTGCACCCACACCTGTGCCGGTGCCCGCACAGCCGCCTGAACCGACAGCCCCGCCTGCTGTTTCGCCTGATGCAGTAGCGCCAGAAACCTTCTTGTCAGCCAACACATTCAAGCCCGCACCGGCGCCCGAGCCCGCGCTGCTGGCCACCAATCGCCCTGACGCTGCGCCGCTGATCACCGGCACCGGCCCGGCGCTGCGCCCTGCGCTTGTTGCTGCGGCGGCCAGCGCATCCAGTCCACCCGCCAGCGTGCCACCCCGCGCCGATGACAGCGCAGCCGCGCCGCAGCGACTTGAAGCGCAACGCCAGGCGCAGCTTGAAACCCAGCGCCAGGCGGCGTTGATTGAGACCCAGCGCCAGGCGGCGTTGATTGAAGCCCGGCGCGCGGCCGCGCAGATGGAAACCCAGCGCGCAGTCGCGCAGGTTGAAGCGCAACGTGCGGCCGCGCAGGTTGAAGCCGCGCGGGCTGAAGCTGCGCGACAGGAATCGGCGCGGCAAGAAGTGGCACGCCAGGCAGCCGCGAGGCAAGAAGGGGCCCGTCAGGAACTGGCCCGGCAAGCTTCGGCGCGCGCAGAGGCTTTGCAGCAAGACGAGGCCCGGCGTGAAGCGTCGCGCCGGGCCATGGGCCGGCAGTTGGATGAAGAAGCCGCCCGGCGCGACGCCGCCGGAGCCGCGGCCACTGCGGCACCCCCCGGCCTGCCGCCGGCCGCCAGCACGCTGCGGCGGGGCCGCCTGTTCGGCCGCAGCGATGCCAACGCCGAACTGGTGCTGTATGCCGAAGCCTGGGCGCGCAAGATCCAGCTCAACCCGACGCTGGACCTGGTGCGCGAAGCTGCCAAAAAACCGCACACCCAACCGGTGGTCACGGTGTCGATACGCAGCGACGGTGCGGTGGAATCGGTGCTGCTGGTGCGGTCCAGCGGGGTGCCCGAAATCGACGAAGCGGTACCGCGCATCGTGCGCAGCCTGGCGCCCTACCCTGCGTTTACACCGGCCCTGGCCGGCGAGTTTGACGTCATTGAAATCCGCCGCACCTGGCACTTCGACAGTGCGATCAGGCTGTACTGAGATTCATCGTGGCGTCACTGCCCCGAAGAGCGGAACATTTGCAGATCAAGCGCCGCGCCGTGTGTTGTCAACCAGGCCCTGCGCGATGCGCGGCAGCAGTTGCGTCGGCAAGTCATGCCCCATGCCGGCAATAAAGTCAGAGCGCGCGCCCGGTATCAAGCGCGCCAGCTGCTGCCCAGCCTGCACCGGCACCAGCGGGTCGGCCTGGCCGTGGATGACCGTCGTTGGCAGGTGCAGGTTCTGCACCAGCACCGAGCGGTCGCCGTCGGCCATCACCGCCGCCAGTTGGCGCACGGTGCCGGCCGGGCGCCAGGCACGCGCCACGCTGCTTTGCAGGCGCTCGCGCAAGCGTGTGGGCTCGGGCGGGTAGCCCGGGCTGCCGATGATGTTGAACAGGCGCGCCAGATGCGCCACCACGGCCTCAGGGCTTGCGCCCGACGGGCGCGACAACAAAGCAACGCGCAGCTTCAGGCTGGGTTGCGGCAGCTTGCGCGCGCCGGTGGTGGTCATGATGAGCGTTAGACTTTTGACCCGCGTGGGGTGCCGGATGGCCAGGTGCTGCGCAACCATGCCGCCCATCGACGCGCCGCAAACATGGGCTTGTGCGATGCCCAGGGCGTCCAGCACGCCCACCGTGTCGGCGGCCATGTCCTGCAGTTTGTACGGCACGGCCAGCGGCAGGCGCAGGCTGTAACGCAGCGCCGCCAGCGCCAGGTTGGGCGTACCCTGTGCATCAAATCCCTGGCTCAACCCGGCGTCGCGGTTGTCGAGCCGAATGACGCGAAAACCGCGGCGCACCAGGTCTTGCACCAGCTCATCAGGCCAGGCTGTGAGCTGCATGCCCAGGCCCATGATCAACACGATGGGCTCACCGCCCGGCGGCCCCTGGTCGTCCACCTCGATGCCGATGCCGTTGGCCACCACCCTCATGGCAGCGGCCGGAAACAGAGTGCACAACGCATCAGAACGGCGCCACTTGTTGTGGCTGCAAAAGGTCTTGCGGCGTCGACTTGAAAAACCATTTGCGTGCGCCCTTGATATCAAACGGGGCCCACTGCTGCGGGTCTTGCCGCAAGCGGTCGGCCAGCGCAAACAGCGCCAGTGGGTTCAGTCCCATGCCGATGTGGCTGGCCTGCACTTCGATGTTTTCGGTGTGTGCTGCCGGCTCGTTCAGGCTGCATTGCCAGGCCACCACGCCGTCGCTTTTGCTGTAGATGCTGGTGGTGGGGCAGGCGGGCGCCACCCGCACCTGCGCGGCCAGTACGGGGTCGTGCACCGACTGGCCACTCACGAATTCATACAAGCGCCACGCGTTGGTGGCACGCGGGTGGCCTGCAAAAGGGGTGCCCAGCGTGATGACGCAGCGCGCGTGCTGCGGCTGTTCTTTGGCTATCTCGCGGGCGTAGATGCCGCCGAGGCTCCAGCCCACCAGACTGACACGTTCACCGTGGCGCTGCGCGAGCTGCTGCACCTGCGTGCGGGCGGCATTCAACACGCCGTTTTTCGGGCCCAGGTTGAAGCCCTGCTTCCAGGGGTAAGGGGTGTAGCCCCGAGCGCGCAAAAAACGGCGCAGCGGCCGCGTGGAAAGATCGCTGGCACCCAGCCCCGGGAACACCAGCACCGGGTGGCCGTCGCCCAGCGGGATGCGCGACAGCCAGGGGCTGGCGGCCAGCATCGCCACATATTCCCAGGGCGCCCGCGCTTCCAGCAGCATGCGCCAGGCGTTGGGCGCCTGCACCTGCAGCTGCTGATCAGGCGGCACAGCGGCAAAGGGGTTGGGCTGCGGCTGCGCCGGGGCCTGGGGTGGTTCGGCCGCTGTGGGCCGGGTGCCGCTGCTCGAAAAAGCGCTGGCGTCGGGCCGGCTTCGGCTGGTGTGGGCGGTCATGCAGCCATGTTAGCCAGCCGTGCGCCTGGCTTTTGGGGCATTTGCTCTAGCTCGGGTGGTCGCGGGCGCGCCAGCGGCCCGCTGTTTGGCTTTGGCCGTGATGTTTGCAGCACGCGCAGCCACACCACCGGCGGCTGTCTTGACAACCCGGCGTGCAACAGCACCCACGGCGTCGGAGAGTGCGCCTTGCACCGCACCGCCGAGGCCCCGTGCCGCACGTTGCAGCGGGCCGGGCGGCAGCGCTTCGTCGCTGTCGGCTTCGCCAGGCAGGGGCAGCGCAATCACGTCGTCAAAGGCGATGCGCAGCGCGTCGGCCAGCTCGTGCACGTCGGGCATGGCCGCAGCGTCGGCCATGAGGCCGAAGTCGAGTTGCTGGTCATAACTTTGCACCGTGATGTTCAAGGCCAGGCCGTGCACCACGATGCTGGTGGGGTGGTTGCTCAGCATGCGCGCGCCGGCCATGTACAGCGGCACCGGCGGCCCGGGCACGTTGGAAATGACAACATTGGCCAGCTGCGGTATGCGCTCGGCCACCTTGGCCTTGCCATACAGCGCGGTGGCCGCTTCCATCAGCCAGGGCATACCCAGCGATGGGAAGTCGGTGGGCAGGATGCTCTTGATGCTGCCCATGCTGGACTTCATCGCGGCTGTGGCCGCCATCACATGGGCCAGCCTTTTGCGCGGGTCTGTCACATGGGTGCCCAGGCTCACCAGGCTCATCGAAGCCTGGTTGTCGGCCGAAGTGTCACCCTTGCTGCGCAGCGATATCGGCACTGCCGCCACCAGGCTTTTGCGCGGCAGCGCTTTGCGTTTGGCGAGATAGCGGCGCAGCGCGCTGCTGCACAGCATCAACACCATGTCGTTCAGCGTGGCGCCGTGGGCACGCGCCAGCAGCTTGAGTTGCGGCAA
>JAYUPP010000127.1:0-4408 GCA_043760045.1 Betaproteobacteria bacterium | reverse complement strand
GTTATGGTTTGTCGGTAAACGACGCGCTCATCGTCGCGGCAGCTTTGTTGGCCGGTTGCAAGACGCTGTGGAGCGAAGACATGCAAGACGGGCAGGTCTTCAATCGCAAGCTGACCATTCGCAACCCATTTGCACGCACGGCCTGGGCCTAGCGCTGCCGCTGGGCATCGGCTTGGGCGCTGCAAGGCAGCGCTACACGTGCTGGTCAATCAACACGGGGTTGCCGTCCGGGTCGGTCAGCGTGATGTGGGCCGGGCCGGTGGTGGACGGGTTGGCGGTCTCGCCCAGCACCACGCCTTGGGCTTGAAGATGGGCCTGGATCTGGCGCACATCCATGAAGCCGGGCACCGCTTGGGCGCTGCTGTCCCAGCCGGGGTTGAAGGTCAGCATGTTGCGCTCGAACATGCCTTGAAACAGCCCGATCAGCGTGGTTCCGCTTTTCATGATGAGCCAGCGCTGGTCCTGGTTGCCACCGAAGACGGTGAAACCCAGTTGTTCGTAAAAGGCACGCGATGCGGCGATGTCTTTCACCGCCAGACTGATGGAAAACGCACCGAGTTGCATGGTCACCTCCTTGGGTAGTGGGGTTGATCGCGGTGGTGCATCCACCCAGCGAGGCCAGCCCAGCCTATGGACAGAGCCGTTTGGCAAAGACCCGATTCTCATGCGACTCACCTTCAAAGGTGAAGAGCGTTGCACCGTGGTCGGTGTAGCCACGCCGGGCGTAGAAGGCCAGAGCCCGGTGGTTGTGGACCCAGGGCGTGAGCCACAGCACCGTGGCGCCGTGCTCGCTGGCCAGCTGTTCAGCGCGCGCCAACAAAGCTGTGCCCAACTTGGCGCCGGTGAAGGGTTCCTGCACGTACAGGCGCAGCAATTCGACCTGCGCACCTGCTGGTGCGAGTTCATGGCGGGCTGTCAGTTGCAGCTGGGCGAAGCCGAGCAGATGGCCGTTGCGTTCGGCCACCACGATGCGGCAGTCGTCGGCCACCAGTGCCTGGTTGAAGACATCCTCTGAGTAAGAAGCCAGCACCTCGCGTGCAAGGGCGGGGCGAATGCCTTGGGTGGCGTAGGTGTCCAGAAAAACCTGCATGGCCAGCACCGACAGGCACGAAGCGTCCTGCGGGGACGCCGCGCGCAAATGCCAATCAGGTGCTGGCGGGGTTGCAAGCGCTGGCGTGGACATGGGGTCGACGGGGCCAGAGGGCATCAACGGTTCACCCACCCACCGCTCACCGGAAACACCTGCCCCACAAAACACGCCGCCGCTTGACTGCACAAATAGGCCGCAAAGAGCGCGTCCTCTTCCGCGCTGACCAGCCGGCCCAGCGGAACGTCGCGCCTGAGCTTGTCTTGAAAGCGCGGGTTGGCCTGCACTTCGGGACCAAAGTAGGTGGGGTTGTCGACGTAGTTTTGCGCGATGGCATTGAACTGGATGCCCAGCGGCGCCAATTCCAAGGCCACAGCCTGCATGTAGGCCAGCTGCGCGCCGCGTGCGGCGCTGTAGCTGCCGCTGCGCTTTTGGCCGCGCAGCGCAGCGGCGCTGCCCATCAAGAGGATGCGGCCCTGGCCGCGTTGCTGCATCTGCGGCAGCACCGCCGCCACCAGGCGCGGCATGGGGTCGACCAGGTGAGCGAAGACCGTGCGCCACTCTTCGTCGTCAATCTCGGCGGCCAGCGTGCTGGGCGCGGGCAGCGACAGGTGCAGCAGCAACACGTCAACCCGGCCAGCCGAGCGCACCATGGCTGCTGGCAGGGCCGGGTCCAGGTGCAGCGCCCGGGTGTCGGCAATCACCGTGGCGCCCTGGCTTTCAAACACCTGGGTCAGTGCCGGGCCCATGAACTCGTGCGCCTGGGTCAGCAACACACGCATGCCATCAAGTCGGGTAGAGGGCATGGGCACCACCTGTCGTGTTCTGGGTTGGCCTGACAGACGTTCGGTTTGTCAAGCCTTGGGCACGCGATACAGGCCGCAGATCTTGTTGCCGTCGGGGTCGCGCAGGTAGGCCAGGTACATGCTGTTGCCCGGTGCCCCGCGCAGGCCGGGCGGGTCTTCGCAGGTGGTGCCGCCGTGGGCCAGGCCGGCAGCGTGCCAGGCGTCGGCTTGCTCGGGTGACGCGCAGGCAAAGCCCACCGTGCTGCCGTTGCCGATGCAGGCTGGCTGCCCGTCGATGGGCAGGCTGGTGGAGAAAACGCCGGTCTTGGTGCGCCAGAAGATGCGGTGGCGGTCCACCGCGCCGGGCGGCACGCCCAAGGTGCCCAGCACGGCGTCGTAGAACGCCTTGGACTTTTCCAGGTTGTTGGTGCCGATCATGATGTGCGAAAACATGGGAATTTGTCTCCAGAGAAACGCAGAGCGCGTTGGGTTGCGGATGCTGTTGCCTGAGTCCTTGCAATGGCAATTGCAAAAGCTACTTTAAGTGCTCGGCCAGGAAGGCCTCCATGCGCCGTGCAAAGTCGGTGCGGGTTTGCGGCAGGCGCCAGCTGTGGCCCTCGTCGGGGTAGCTCACCCACAGCGGATCGCGCCCCGCCTTTTGCATCGCTTCGCGCAGGCGTTTGCCGTGGGCCAGGGGCACGCGCAGGTCGGCCTCGCCGAAGCCCAGCAGCAAGGGCGCCCGGATTTTGTCGGCCTGCGCCAGCGGGGAGACGCGGGTCAGCATCTCGGCGTCGAGCTTGGCGTCGCCCACCATCTGCGGCAGTGAATAGCGGCGATCCGAGTCCCGGGTGTCGTCGCGAATCCACCACGAGCCTTCCAGCATCAGGAAGGGGTCCGTCACCGCCACCCAGGCCACGCCGCAGCGGTACAGCTCGGGGTGACGCACCAGGCCCATCAACGTGGCGTACCCGCCGTAGCTGGCGCCGGCAATGCAAACCCGTTGGTCGGCCAGGCCCTGGGCCTGCGCCCACAGCACGGCGTCGGCCACGTCGTCCTGCATGGCCTGGCCCCATTGTTTCCAGCCGGCTTCAAAGTGGGCCTGGCCATAGCCCTGGCTGCCGCGGAAGTCGGGGCTGATGACCAGGTAGCCGCGCGACGCCAAGAACTGCTCCATCGGGTTCCAGCGCCAATGGCCACCACGCACCCACGGGCCGCCGTGCACCAGCACCACCGCCGGCCCGGGGCTGCCGGCTTTGCGTCCCTGGGGCAGGGTCAGCCAGACCGGCAGGTCGCGGCCGTCGCGGGCCTTGATGCGCTGAAAGTCGACCGCCGCCATCTGCTGGCGTTGAATGCCGCGCAGCACCGGAAAGACCGGGCGCCACTGGCCGGTGCTGGCGCTGTACAGCCACAGGTGGCCGGGGTCACGGTCCGAAAAGTGCCGCACCAGCGCCACCATGTCGGCCTGCCCGCAGCGGCGGCAGCTGACGCGGTTGATGCCGCCGGGCAGGCGCTCGTCGGCCTGCTGCTGAAAGCGTTTCATCTGGTCGTCAAACCAGACCGTGGTTTCGGCGTCGGCCTCCAACCGCACGCCGGCTGCGGCTTCGCCCTGGCGCCCGGCCAACACGCTTCCCGAGAAGTCAAATCCCTCCACCGTGACCCAAGGCTCCTGGGCCGGCGCCCGGCGCTCGAAGTCGTAGCGCGACAGCACCGACAGGCCCGCAGGCCCCTTGCGGTGCGTGACGTACAGGTTGCCGGCGTCGTCGACGTGGCGCGGTGTGAAGGGCGCGCGCAGCGCGTCGTCGTCGCTCAGCTTGTGCCACTCGGTCTGGCCCGGGCCACGCCAGTGCACCACGCGTCGGCCCTTGTCCTGCGACACCGCCACACGCGCTTGCCCACGGCTGTCGAACAGCCAGCCGCGTGCGCCACTGGGGGCTTGCAGGTCCATGAACCGGGTGCGGCCGGTGCGCGTGTTCAGCCACAGGGGCACCACGCTGGACAGTTCACGCGCGCTGCTGAAAACCAGCTCGCCGATGATCACGTCGTCCATGCGCTCATCGGCATCGGCTGGGGCATCGGCTGCGGCACGGGCCGGGCGCTGCGGCACGTGCAACAGCACGTGGTTCCAGGGCAAGGCGTCGCGGCTGAAGCGCGCCGCTTCGGTGACAGACGGTCCAGGGCGAAGCGCCACCAGGCGGCGCAGGTCCTGGCCTTGCGCACCCACGCTGAACAGGCCCGGCGCGGTGTACCGGTCTTCGCCACTGCCGGTTTCCAGGTCGGCCACGCTGAAGACCAGCCGCTTGTCGTTGACCCAGTTGAAGCGCACCACGTCGATGTCGCTGAACAGGGCCACGCGGTTGACCTTGCCGGGTGTGTCCAGGTCCACCACAACCAGGGCCACACGCTTGGCGCCCACCGCGGTGGTCAGCGCCAACAGCTGGCCCGACGGTGACAACTGGGCATCCAGCACGTCGGGGTTGCGGAAGAAATTCTCGATCGGCACCGGGGCCGCCGAGTTGGGTTCAGCCGTTTGCGCCAG
>JAYUPP010000126.1:0-4422 GCA_043760045.1 Betaproteobacteria bacterium | reverse complement strand
AGAGTCTTTCGTTCATGCCCGCTTTGCACGTCAAAACGCACCCACTCGTCGTTGCAAATGCTCGCCATAGCCCGGGCTATGGCTGTGCTTCGCGCCTGGATTGGGCACGTTTTGACGCGCCTCTTGGGCACGCTCGAAAAACTCTCAACCTCTGAGCCCGGACACAAACAGTCCATACGGACTGTTTGTGCCTGGCGAAGGCCAGAGCCTCTGGCTCTGGCTCTGGCTCATGCCCGCGAGGGGGAGCAACGCGGCCAGCGTGCCGCAGCGCGGCTCAATCGGGTGCGTAGCGCTCGCACCCAACAGGTGAACGTTGTCGTGGGTACCAATGTCAATGTTCATCTGGTGTCGCCAGCGGAGGGCAGCGGTCAACTGCGGAATCCAGGTTGAAAGCTCGCCGCGTGTTTGACCTCGACCAGGCTGCAAGGGCTGCCGGCACCGCACACTCCGCCGTCAAGCCGGCGGCGCCCCCGCCTGCAGCCTGGGGTCGGAGAGGGCAAAGGCCGGCAGTGCCTCGCAGCGGGACATGATGCGCAGCACGGTGGGGATGCCGGCCACCTCAATCTTGAACAACCGCATGACGACAACGATGCTGGCCAGGCAGATGTCGGCCAGGGTGGGGGTGTCGCCGTGGCAGAAAAGGCCTGTTTGCGGGTCCGTCACCAGGCGCTGTTCCAGTGCCAGCAAGCCGGTGCTGAACCAGTGGATTTGCCAGGCGCGCCAGGCCACGTCGTCAAAGCCACCGCTGCCGGTGAGGTACTTCTTGACGCGCGGCGTGATCAGCGGGTGGGTGTCGGCCGCCAACAGCGCCGCCAAGGACCGCACGCGGGCGCGGCCGTGGGCGTCAGCGGGCAGCAGGGCCGGCGTGGGGTAGGTTTCGTCCAGGAATTCCAGGATCGCCAGCGACTGCGTCAGCGGCGCCACGGGCTGGCCAGGCTGCAGGTCGAGCAGCGCCGGGATGGCCGCCATCGGGTTGATTTTCAGGAAGCTGTCGCTGCGCTGCTCACCGGCGTCGAGGTTGACGTTGTGCTCCAGCACCGGCACTGCCTTGAGCCGACAGGCCACCCGCACGCGGTAGGTGGCCGAGGTGCGCCAGTACGAATAAAGCTCAAAGCGGGGCGTTGGTGACATGAGAACTCCTGCGGTGCGAACAACAGTAACAGGGTGGGCCGCGGCTGCGCAGCTCGGCGGTTGTGCACTTGCGCCCGCAGGCGTCTATGCACTCAGGCGGTTAGCGGTTGCGCCGGCGGAATGGGGTAAGAACTGATTTGCACGCGAATCATTTGCGAGCAAATTATTCTGCTCTGATTCTTGCGCCGCCACCGCTTTTACCCGCATCCGCCCGTGCCCCACTACAAGAACCTGTTGCTGGACAACCAGCTTTGTTTTGCCCTGTATGCGGCCAGCAACGCAATCACGCGGGCCTACCGCGAACCCTTGGGTGCGCTCGGGCTGACCTACCCCCAGTACCTGGTGATGTTGGTGCTGTGGGAACGCGGTGTGCTCACAGTCAAAGGCCTGGCCGACGCGCTGCAACTCGATTCCGGCACCTTGACGCCGCTGCTCAAGCGGCTGCAGGCCGCGGGCTGGGTCAGCCGCAGCCGCGGCGATCTGGATCAACGCCAGATGCACATCGCACTCACACCCGCAGGCAAAGCGCTGGCGCGGCCGGTGGCGGCGCTACAAAAAGGTGTGGCCTGCCGCACCCAACTGCCGGACGCTGAATTTGTGGCGTTGCGCAATCAGCTGCAGGCCCTGGCGCGAACCCTGCAGCCGGAAGCTTGATCCGATCTCCCCAACCCCCCCCCCCCCGCGGCGTTGCCGCATCTCTTCAAGGAGTCTGTGATGAACCCCGTTCTCAAAACTGCCGTTGACACCGTGCTGGGCTATACCACCGGGCGCGCTGGCGGCGCACCCGGCGTGGTGGCCATGGTCACCAACCGCGAAGGCAATATCTACGAAGGCTGCGCCGGTGTGCGCGAACTCGGAAAGCCGCAGCCCATGACGCTGGACTCGGTGATGGCTATCTTTTCCACCACCAAGGCCGTCACCGGCGTGGCCATCATGCAGCTGGTGGAAGAGGGCAAGATTTCACTCGATGACGCGGCCAAAAAATATGCACCCGAGATCGCCGACATCCAGGTGCTGGAAGGTTTTGACAGTGCCGGCCAGCCGCGCACCCGCGCCGCCAAAAGTGACATCACGGTGGGCCAGCTGATGCTGCACACCGCCGGCTTCAGCTACGAATTTTTCAGCCACGATGACCTGAAATACCGCACCGCCAAGGGCGTGCCCACCGTGGTCTCCAGCACCTTTGCGTCGATCCGCACCGTACTGCTGTTCGACCCGGGTGAGCGCTGGGGTTACGGCTGCAACATCGACTGGCTGGGCCGCATCGTTGAACAGCAACGCGGCAAGCGTTTGGGTGAAGTGTTCAAGGAACGGATCTTTGCGCCCCTGGGCATGGGCGACACCAGTTTTGTGATGAATGAGTCGATGCAGGCGCGCCGCGCACCGCTGCACGACCGCGCGCAAGACGGCAAGCTCACAGCGCTGCCCGACCTGATCTTGCCGCAGCCGCCAGAAATGGACATGGGTGGCCACGGCCTGTATGCCAGCGTGGGTGACTACATGAAGTTCATCCGCATGATCTTGAACGACGGCGCCGGCACACACGGCCGTGTGCTCAAGCCCGACACCGTGGCTGCCATGTGCCAGAACGGCCTGCCCGCAGGCATGCAAAGCGGCGGCTGGAAAACCTCGATTCCTTCGCTGTCCAACGACGGCGAATTTGACCCCGGTGTCGCCAAGACCTGGGCCTACACCTTCCAGCGCAACGAAGCCCCCGGCACCACCGGCCGCCCTGCGGGTTCAGTCAGCTGGGCTGGCCTTGGCAACCTGTTTTATTGGATCGACCGCAAAAACGGCATCGGCGGCTTTTGGGGTTCGCAAATCCTGCCCTTCCAGGACGCCGTGTCATACCCCAGTTATGTTGACTTTGAAGCAGCGGTGTACCGGCACGCGCTTTAGGCGTTGGTGTGGCGGTGGCGGCGGTGGCGGGAGGTGGTGTGCGCGGCGCTTTGCAGCAGCTCTGGAAGCTCCGCACCGCAGCCGAAAAGCAGGCTGAAACCGGGCCGGCACCCAGGCCCTGAGCAGGCACACTTGCGGCCTCCGTGATCTGCGCGCACAGCCGCCCCGCCACATGCCCCTGCCTCGCGGCGCCACCGACCTTTTCCGCCACGTCAGCGCCGACAAAAACGCGCTCTACCGCGCCGTGCTCGACACCTTTGCGTCGGCGCGGCGGCAATACCGGCTGCAATTGCGGCCTGACGATGTCTTCGCCGATACCGTGTGGCCCGGCGCCACCCCGTCAGCCGATGAGCTGACCGCTGCGCTGGCGCAGCTGGTGGCGTGGGGAAATCTGGAGGCCCAGCCCGACATCGCCCGCGTCACCACGCTGGCCGATTACTACCGCGCCCGGCTGCTGTACAGACTGTCGGCCGGCGGCGAGGCCGTGGAATCGTCATTGGCCGATTTCACGCGTCTGATGGCGCGCCGCGCCGAGCTGCAAAGCGTGGCGCTGGAAGACATCGTGCACGGCCTGGAAGCACTGGCTTCATTGCTGAACAGCGGCACCAGTGATGTGCCGAAGCTGCATGAAACGCTGCGCGACCTGCTGCGTGTTTTTGAAAGCCTGGCCGACAACGCCCAGGCCTTCATGGCCGGCGTGGCGCGCTCGCTGGAGCTGCAGCGGGCCGAAGAAGCCGCCGTGGCGGCCTACAAAAAGCGCCTCATCGACTACCTGGAACGTTTCATCGGCGACCTGGTGCAACGCTCGGAACGCATCGCGCAACTGATCGACACGGTGCGCGGCCGGGTGGACCCGGTGCTGTGGCAAGTGGCCGAGCGCGAGGCCAGCGATGCGGCGCCGGGCGAAGACGATGCCGGCCGTGCCGCCGAGCAGGGCCGGCGCTGGCGCGATTGGCGCGCGCGCTGGCAGGGCCTGTGCGCCTGGTTCGCGCCCAGTGGCGCCGACGGCACCACAGGTGATCAGGGCCGTCATGACCATGCCCCGCCGCAGGCCGAGTTGCTGCGCTCGCGCGCCCGCGCCGCCATTCCGCAACTGCTGGCCGCCGTGGCCGCTGTGAACGAACGCCGCAGTGGCCGCAGCGACCGTTCAGCTGACTTCCGCGCGTTGGCTGGCTGGTTTGCCGCCTGCGCCAGCGACGATGACGCCCATCGTCTGGCGCGGGCCGCCTTTGCGCTGCAGCCGGCACGCCATCTGGCGTTGAACCCTGCGTCAGACAACGACGCGGGCGGCACTGTTCAAGCCACCACCGATGCCACCACACCCTGGGCTGCAGCGCCGCCGCTGGTGGTGCACCCGCGCCTGCGCCAGCAGGGCCGGGCCAGCCCGCGCGG
>JAYUPP010000125.1:0-12000 GCA_043760045.1 Betaproteobacteria bacterium | reverse complement strand
GAATCGCTTGTGTGGCTGGCCACACGGCGCGCTTCGCGCCTAGCATCGCATCCCAATCCAGCGGCCAAATGATCAAGTTATTTCCTCACGGGCCCTTAGTGATGAACGAGTAGTGTTGATCAGGAAAACAAGCGAATCCATTTGGCCCGGTGCATGAGACGTCCGAGAAGACCTTTCCCGAAATTTCTGGCGCCGTGTACTGAATGTTTAGGTCCATCCCACTTGGCCCCGTATTTCCACCGTAGGCAGATAACTCGCCTTTCGGGCGCGCGACAGAGTCGTGGTCGTGGCCACCTGAGTTTGCTTCGTGCCGAAGGGGTTGCAATGTCACTTCGACGAACGGCACTACAAGCCCAGTGTAAACGTCGTAGGCGAAGACAGTCCAGTTGTACTTGTTGACGCGGTTGAGCAAAACATTGCTGGGTTGCGCTTGGGGAATGGCCACAACTTCTCTAGGTGCAAGCGTTGCCTGAAGGGCAACTTCCGCCTGAAGCCGCCTAACTTCCTGAATAGTCGTCGGTTTTGCCGTTCGAACTATCTCGGTGGCTACGGCACCAATAGCGTAGGGGCCTGATTGCGCTTGGCACAGTGCCCACGGCAACGCGAGCGCTGCCAAAGTTAAGAACTCTCGTATTGTCAGCATAAATTTTCTCCTCCATTTAGTACATGATTGAACGGATTCGCATTGCGACAGTATTCGATCAAGCAGCTTGAAAATGACAGCTTGTAAAAGGAGTCTGCTGCTAAGGTGCACGTGTGACAATAGTTAATCTTGGCGTTTTTCCTCCCAGTACTGTGCTGACATAAATGCAGGGAACATTGTGTTTCCTTCCATTTCACTTCGGCTGATCCACGCCGCTTCGACGATGTGCTCGTCTGTTGCTTCAGGTGCGCTCGTTGATAGCTCGCCACCAGTCTTGCGACCACTAAACCAGAACTTGTAGTGCCCCACCCAGGTTGAATGAACTCTTTGAAGTAGAGAAGGTGCTGGATTCCCACCTCAAGCCTCGACTCCTCGCGTACCTCGCGCTTGGCAGCCACGTTCAGCTCTTCTGTACCTTGCATCCCACCTCCGGGAGCAACTGAAAAGTCGTACCTTCCTGGCCGCATGTGGCGGATCAACAGAACGCGACCCTCTAGTTCGACGAAGACTCCTGCGGAGATGCGATGCTGCATTCGCAATGCCTAACGAATGAAAGTGACCTTGCCCCCGGAGAACGTACCCCTTGCTGAGTGTTTCAATGCAAGCAAGGAGTACGGACATGACGAAGACAGTGCGGGCGCGCTACACGCTGGAGTTCAAGCAGGAAGCTGTGCGGCTGGTGACCGGCGGGCAGAGCATGGCTGCGGCGGCCAGATCGCTGGGCGTGGTGGAGCAGACGCTGTTCAACTGGGTCAAGGCTGATCGTCAGGGCAGGCTCAAAGGCGCTGACAGAAAGGAGGTGAGCGCCTAGCAGATGGAGATCAGCCGGCTGCGGGCGGAGCTGGCGCGCGTGAAGATGGAGCACGACATCCTGGGAAAAGGAGAGCCGGGAAGCAAAGCATCCGGGGGATGCTTTGCGCGGCGAGCGCGTACTTCGCGCAAGCGCAGAGTTGAAGTACGCCTTCATCAACCGGCACCGCCGCCTGTGGCCGATATCGGTGCAGTGCCGGGTGCTGCTGGCCAGCGTGGCCGGGTATCACGAGCACTTCGTGCGGGCGGCCAGCACAGCCCAGCGGCGCCACCTCAGCAACGACGCGCTGCTGGTGCACATCGAGGCAATCCACGCCGAAACCCGTGGTGGCTACGGCTGGCCGCGGACGTGGAAGGAACTGCTGGCCAGGGGCATTCGGGTGGGCAAGGAGCGCGTTCAGCGACTCATGCAGCTACACGGCATCCGGGCCAAGGGCAAACGCCGCTTCAACGTGACCAGGGACAGCAACCATAGCCTGCCGATCGCGCCCAACCTGCTGGATCGGCAGTTCACCGCAGCCGAGCCCGACAAGGTCTGGGCGGGCGACATCACCTACATCCACACCGACGAAGGCTGGCTGTTCCAGGCGGTGGTGATCGACCTGTTCAGCCGCCAAGTGGTGGGCTGGTCGCTGTGCGGGAGGACATGACACGCGACATTGTCATAGAAGCGCTGCGAATGGCCTGGTTCAAGCGGCATCCAAACCAGCAGGCTGGACTGATCTTGCACAGAGACAGAAGCAGTCAATACGCCAGTCAGGACTTCAGGGATGTGCTGGAGGAATACGGCTTCACGGCCTCGATGGGCCGACGAGGAAACTGTTGGGACAACGCCTGCAGCGAGACGCTGTTCGGCTCGTTGAAGGTGGAGTGGCTGCACGGTCAACGCTTCGTGGCGCGGCGCCAGGCAAAGGACGAAGTCATCGCCTGGCTGCTCTGGTACAACCAGACCCGACTGCCCCCGACACTGGCTTACGTCAGCACTGTGCGGTTCGAGCAAGACTGGCTTGCGGCTCAGGCCATGCAAGTCAATTCGTGACTCGGCTATGGGGTACGGATTCCAGGGGCAAGGTCAGTTCAGGACTATCAGGAATAACGGCTCTGCCCGAACGGAAAACGGCGGGGTCTGACAGTGAAGCTGGTTCAGTGAATCGTGGCGCAGCAGCGCTGCAAGGTGCTGCGCAGTCTTTCTGAATCGATGGGCTTGGTGAGGAAGTCGGTCATGCCCGAGCGCATCGCTTCTTCACGCTCGCTGACCAGCGCCGCGGCGGTCAGCGCGATGATGGGCAGGTCGTGGCCGGCTTCGCTTTTGCGCAGTTCGCGCGTGGCTTCATGGCCGCTCATCACGGGCATCTGCACGTCCATCAGCACGGCGTCAAAGGGCAGGCCGGCAGTGGCCGCTTCTTGCACCGCCTGCACCGCGTCGCGGCCGTGGCTGGCCTGCGTGACCTGCACACCCCAGCGTTCTAGCATGGCCACCGCTATCAACATGTTGACCGGGTTGTCTTCCACCATCAGCACACGCATGCCCTGCAGGCCGTCGCTGCCCAGGCGGGGCAGCGGCGCCACCAGCGCCTGGCGGCTGGGCAGCGGCAGTTCGGCCCAGAAGGTGCAGCCCTGGCCGGTGTCGCTGACCACGCCCACCTCGCCGCCCATCAGCATGGCCAGCTCGCGGTTGATCGACAAACCCAGCCCCGTGCCACCAAAGCGCCGGGTGGTGGACTGGTCGCCTTGCGAAAACGGCCTGAACAGCTGCGCCTGCATCTTGGGCGCAATGCCGGGGCCGGTGTCGTGCACTTCAAAGCGCACGCTGTCAGACAGGCCCAAGCGATGCACACACACCCGCACCTGCCCGCTGGGGGTGAATTTCAGTGCGTTGGTGAGGTAGTTGCTGAGGATCTGGCGCACCCGCAACGGGTCGCCACTGACGCAGCCCATAGCCGCCGGTTCGATGTCGAAATGCAGGCTCAGGTGCTGCGCCGCGGCCAGCGGCGTGAAGGTGGTTTGCAGCGCCAGCAAAAGCTTGCCAAGGTCAAACACCGTCGATTCCAGCAGCAGCTTGCCGGCCTCAATTTTCGACACGTCCAGGATGTCGGTGATGATGCCGGCCAGCGACTGCGCACTCTCGCCGATCTGTTCCAGATAGTCGCGGCGCTGGCTCTCGGTGGTCTGGCCATCACGCGCCAGCAGCGCCAGGCCGATCAGCCCGTTCAGCGGCGTGCGCAGCTCGTGGCTGGTGTTGGCCAGGAAGGCGCTTTTGGCGCGGCTGGCCGCTTCGGCGTCGTCGCGGGCGCGTGCCAAAGCCAGCTCTGACTTGTGGCGTTCGGTGATGTCTTCAACGATCCAGGCGGTGCCACCGGCTTGTGGCTTTTCGGGGTCGATGGCGCCAGCGCGCACATGGGCGGTGAAGCTGCTGCCGTCCAAGCGCCGCGCGCTGGTTTCGAAACTGACCGGCTGGCCTTTTTCAAGCTGGGCCAGCCACGGGGCTGCACGCTGCTGCGGGCCGTTGTTTTGGCTGTTGTTTTGGCTGTCTTCGTGGCTGTCGTCGTGGCCGGGGTTTTCGGCGCCGGCCAGCAGGCCGGGCAGCAGGCTGTGCACCGGCTGGCCCAGCAGCGCACCGGCGCCAGCGCCAAAAATGTTCTCGAAGTGCGAGTTGGCCGAAACAAACTGCTGCTGCTGGGTGATCGCGATGCCGATCGAGACATGGCTGAGGATGGTTTCGCGCTCCATGCGTGCGCGTTCGCTCTCGGTCATGTCGCGTGCATTGATCACCACGTAATCCTGGCGGTTCATCACAAAACGCGCGGCCGACACCCGCATCGGCAGCGTGCGGCCGTCTTTGGCGCGCAGCGCCAGTGGCACGTCGGTCACACGGCCGGCGCGGGCCAGTTGTTGCAGCAGCCGGTCGCGCGCCGGCGCGTCGGCCCACAGCCCCAGCGCAGCGGCCGTGCTGGCCAGCGCGTCGGGCTGGCTGTAGCCGGTGACCTTGACAAAGGCCTGGTTGACCATCACCAAGCGGCCGCTGGCGGCTTCGCTCAGCAAGATGAGTTCGGGGCTGGTGGCCACCAGGTGCGAGAGCAGCGCTTCGGAGCGGCGCACCGACTCTTCAGCCGCCAGCCGCTCGGTGTCGTCAACGAAAATCGACAGCAGCGCCGGGCCACCCGGGGCCTGCACACGCACCCCGGTGGCGCGCACGGCCAGCGCGCGGCCTTTGATGTGCAGCTTGAAGTCGGCCACCGGCAATGCTGCGCCTATCGGGTGCTGCAACAGTTGCTCCAGCCGTTCACGGGCGCGCTCGCTGCTCTCGGCGCCATCAAAAGCCGCCAGCAGGTCGCTGCCCACCATGTCGTGCACATCGTCATAAGCAAACAAGCGCAGCGCTGCCGCGTTGGCGTCGATCACCAGGTGGTCGCGGTGCAGCACCAGCGGCGTGGGAATGCGTGCAAACAGCTCTTGATAGCGGCTTTCGACGGCCTGCAGCGCCAGTTGCGTGCTGACCGTGTCGGTGACGTCGCGCGAGACACCCCAGAAGCCGGTAAAGACACCACGGTGGTCGAAGCGCGGCTCGCCACTGATGCGCAGCTGCCGGGTGCCGCCGTGCACCGTGGTCCAGCTGACCGCGCGGTCGCGGAACGGCTGGCGGCCGTCCAGGTCGGCCAGCAGGTCGTCCATCGTGGTCGCCTCGCAGGCAAACTGCGGCAGTTCCCAGGGCACCCCACCCAGGCCGCCCTGCAGCGACATCTGGCGACCAGGCGCGTGCGGCCTTGCGTTTTGTGCGGTCACCGACACCAGGCGGTATTCCTGGTCGATTTCCCAGTAAACGTCGGCGGCCAGCGCCAGCAGACGGCTGAAACGCTGTTCACGTTCATGGGTCGCCATCAGTGTGGCGCCCAGGGTGCGCGCCAGCAGCGTGCCGCAGGCCATGCCCAGTGCCAGCACGATGAGGTGGGTGCCCAGCTGCATCACTGGCACGTTCAGCCCGGCCGCCGGGCTGCCGGGCCAACTGAGCAGCGCCACCGCGCCGATGCCCAGGGCCGACGCCGCTGCCACACACATGCCGGCGTGCCAGCCGGCCATGGCACACACCGCGCACACCAGCAGCCCCAGCACCGACAGCGTGGGCGAGGCCAGGCCCAGGCCCAGCACCCAGGCCGAAGCGGCCACCAGCAGGGCCATGAAGACCATGGTGCCGGTGACGGCCCGCCACTGGTGGGCCACCGGCAAGCGCAGGAAGGAGGCCGCAGCCACCACCAGCAGCGCCCAGGGCACGCTCAGCAAGCCAGCGGGCGCACTGCTGCCGGCCGGGGTGCTGAGCATGGCCAGCGCCAGCAGCAACAGCGTGACACCCGCTGCTGCGGCGGCGGCCACCGCCATCAACGCTTTCGCCAGCCCCGGCAGCAGCAACGCGCCCTGCGGCAGGTGCCGGCCGCGCGGCGTGGCGTCCGCTTGGGCACGGCCCATCAGCGCGTCAGAGGCGTCGTCGGGCACGCGCAGATCGTCGGCGACCGGCACCGCTTGCATCGGCGGCAGGCCCGGCATCAAACCCATGGGCACGGTGTCCCTGAAGCGGCGGGCCATCATGGTCAGGCGTTGGCGTGAAAGTTGTTCATGATCCGGGGCGCTGCCCCACAACATGAAAGTTAGCAGTTGCTGCAGCGGGCCGCGCCGCCTGCAGCAAGTTGCGCGTGGCCAGCGCCACGGCGCGTGCCGCTGCGGCTGCGGCACTGATGTGCGGCGCATCGGCCAACGCATACAGCACGGCACGTGACGAGCTGACGATGATGGGTGCATCGGGCCGCCACGCGGCGCGCACCGTGGCCTGTGCATCACCACCTTGCGCGCCGATGCCGGGTATCAGCAGCGGCAGCGTGGGCGCCAGTTCACGCACGCGGGCCAGTTCCTGGGGGTACGTGGCGCCCACCACCAGGCCAAGTTGGCCGCCGCTGTTCCAGGCGCCGGCGGCCTGACGGGCAATGTGTTCGTACACTTTGTCGCCCGGCTTGTCGCCCCCTTTGGCGCCCACTTTGGCGCCCTGCATCAAGGTCCGCGCTTGCAGGTCGTTGCCGCCGGGGTTGGAGGTGCGGCACAGCAAGAACAAGCCCTTGCCCGCATATTCCATGTAGGGCTGCAGCGAGTCCAGGCCCATGAAAGGCGACAGCGTCAGCGCGTCGGCCGCATAACGATCAAAGGCTTCGCTCGCGTATTGCGCTGCCGTGGCACCGATGTCGCCACGTTTGGCGTCCAGGATCACTGGCACATCGGGCACGGTGGTGTGGATATACCCAATCAATCGCTCGAGCTGTGCTTCAGCGCGGCGGGCAGCGAAATAAGCAATCTGCGGCTTGAAGGCGATGACGAGGTCGCGTGTGGCGTCCACCATGGCGGCGCAGAAGTCGAAGATGCGCGAGGCGTCGCCGCGCCAGGGCAAGGGGAACTGGGCCGGGTCGGGGTCGAGGCCCACGCACAACATCGAGCCGTTGGTCGCCTGCGCGTGCGCCAACTGGCTGCGGAAGTTTTGGTTGCCGGCCGCCATGTTCAGCCCGCTGGATCGGCGCCATCGGCCCAGCGCCGCGCCAGCGGCTCGGCCAGCCCGGTGTAGCCGGCCGGCGTCAGCGCCAGCAGCCGCGCTTTGTCGTCGGCCGGTATCGCCAAAACCTCAATGAAACCCTGCATCAGTTCACGCGTGATGGGTTTGCCCTGGGTGAAGTCTTTCAGCTGGTCATAGGGGTTCGGCAGGCCGTGGCGGCGCATCACCGTTTGCACCGGTTCGGCCAGCACTTCCCAGGCGCGGTCGAGGTCGGCTGCGAGCGCGGCTTCATTGACCTGCAGCTTGTCCATGCCGCGCGCCAAGCTGTCCCAGGCCAGCAGCGCGTAACCCAGCGCCACGCCCATGTTGCGCAGCACGGTGCTGTCGGTGAGGTCGCGCTGCCAGCGGCTGATGGGCAGCTTGTGGCTCATGTGCGAGAGCAGCGCATTCGCCAGGCCCAGGTTGCCCTCGGCGTTTTCAAAGTCGATCGGGTTGACCTTGTGCGGCATGGTGGACGAACCGACCTCGCCTTTTTTCACGCGCTGCTTGAAGTAACCCAGCGAGACATAACCCCAGACATCACGTGACCAGTCGATGAGCACGGTGTTGGCGCGCGCCACGGCGTCAAACAGCTCGGCCATGCAGTCGTGCGGCTCGATCTGGATGGTGTACGGGTTGAAGCTCAGGCCGAGCTGCTGCTCCACCACATTTCGGCTGAAAGCTTCCCAGTCGGTGTTGGGATAGGCCGACAGGTGCGCGTTGTAGTTGCCAACCGCGCCGTTCATCTTCGCCAGCAGCGGCACGGCAGCGATGCGCGCGCGCGCCGTCGCCAGGCGCGCCGCCACGTTGGCCACTTCCTTGCCCAGCGTGGTGGGGCTGGCGGTCTGGCCGTGTGTGCGGGCCAGCATCGGCAGCGCCGCCAGGTTGCCGGCCATCGCCGACAACTGGGCCAGCAAGCCGTTCAGCGCGGGCAGCAGCACGGTGCTGCGCGCGGCCTGCAGCATCAAAGCGTGGCTCGTGTTGTTGATGTCTTCGCTGGTGCACGCGAAGTGCACAAACTCGGCCGCGCGCTGCAGTTCGGCTGCACCGTCAAAGCGGCCGGCAAAGCCGGCCTTGATCCAGTACTCCACCGCCTTCACGTCGTGGTTGGTGGTTTTTTCGATGTCCTTGATGGCCTGGGCATCCGCTTCGCTAAAGGCCTGCACAAGGCCCCGCAAGTGCTGCCGCGCCGCACTGGACAGCGGCGCAAAACCGGCGAGCCCGGCGTCTGAGAGCGCGATGAACCATGCCACTTCCACCTGCACCCTGCGGTGCATCAAACCCCATTCAGACAACAGCGGACGCAGTGCGCCCAGCTTGCCGGCATAGCGGCCATCGAGGGGCGACAAAGCAGTCAGCGGCGACAGTTGCATGGGCATCGTGTAAGCAAATCCTTCCAGAGTTTAGGCCGCGGCCCGGGGGGTTTTGGCCCTCGGGCACGGGCCAACTGGTAACAGTCGGGGAACACGGTGGGGACAGCCTGGGGATAAGTTGTTGAAAGCAGGAACCCCTGGCACCGGCAGCACAATGCGCTGCATGTGTCAGCCTCTATCAACTGCCCTGCCCGGGCTTTACCGTCCGGGCCCCCGCCCCCAGTGAGCGCAACACCCGACACCGTCCAGGCCCTGGTTTTCGACATCTTCGGCACCGTCGTGGATTGGCGCAGTTCCATCATCCGTGAGGGGCAGCTGCTACAAGAGCGTCTGCAGCAGCGCCTGAACCTGCCCGCGCAAGACTGGGCCGCTTTTGCCGACGCCTGGCGTGCCGGCTACCAGCCGGCCATGCACCAGGTGCGCACCGGCGCGCTGCCGTGGACCAACATCGACGGCCTGCACCGCCGCATCCTCGACGGCCTGCTGGCCGCACGCGGCCTGGTGTTGTCGTCTGATGATGCGGCGCATTTCAACCGCGTCTGGCACCGCCTGCTGCCGTGGCCCGACAGCGTCGCGGGTTTGTACCGGCTGAAGCAGACGCACACCATCGCCAGCCTGTCCAACGGCAACATGGCGCTGCTCGTGAACATGGCCAAACACGCCGGGCTGCCGTGGGACGCGGTGCTGAGTGCCGAACTCTTCAACCACTACAAACCCGACCCCGAGGTGTATTTGGGCGCCGTCCAACTGCTGGGCTTGATGCCGGCGCAAGTGATGATGGTGGCGGCGCACCCCAGCGACTTGCGCGCCGCCGCCGCCTGTGGCCTGCCCACCGCGCTGGTGCTGCGGCCGCTGGAACGCGGCCCGGGCGGTCCGCAAGAAGGCTGGCAGGCGGGGGAATTCAATTTCGTTGCCAGCGACTTGATTGACCTTGCGCAGCAGTTGCGCGGCTGACCAGAATGGAACGGGGCAGCCAGCCGCAGCAGCGCGCCTATTTCAGCGGCGCGTGGCCGGCCACCCCCAGCTGCCACAACAAAAAAGCAAAGAGGTCGGCGCGTTCATCGAGCTGCTGGCTTTTGCTGTCGCCCAGGCCGTGGCCTGAGTCATAACCCAGGCGAATCAGCACGGGTTTGCCGCTGCCGCTGGCGGCCATCAAGCGGGCGGCGGTTTTGGTGCTGTTCCAGACCTCCACGCGGGGGTCGTTGACGCCGTGTGTGAACAGCACCGCCGGGTACTTCACACCTTCTTTGACCTGGTGGTAGGTGCTCATCGCCAGCAAGGCGCGGAAACCGGGCTCGCTGCTGCGGCTGCCGAACTCGGGGATGTTGGGCACGCCGTTGGGGGTGGTTTCGGCGCGCACCATGTCGAGCGCGCCCACTGCGGCCACGACGGCGGCAAACAAGTCGGGCCTTTGATTCATGGCCATGCCGACCAGAATGCCGCCGGCGCTGCCGCCCCAGATGGCCAGGCGCGCCGGCTGCGTCCAGCGCTCGCTGACCAGCCATTCGGCGCAGGCGATGAAGTCAAGCCAGCTGTTGGGCTTGCTGGCCTGTTTGCCGTCGGCGTGCCACTGCTGCCCGAAGACCCCGCTGCCGCGCGGGTTGGCCACCACAAACACGCCGCCAGCGTCGAGCCAGGCCAAGCGGCTGGTGCTGAAGCCGGGCTCTGCGGTGTCGCCATAGCTGGCGTAGCCGTACAGCAGCGTGGGGTTGTTGCCGTCCAGCACCACGCCGGCTTTGTGGATGATGCTCATCGGCACCCTGGCGCCGTCAGCGCGCGCTACCTGCACTTCGGTGGCCAGCACATCACCCGGGGCGTCGTAAGGGCCGCTGGGCTGCAGGCCGGTGTTGGCCACGCGGCCGTCGGCGCTGACCTGGTAAACCTGGCGCGCACGGGTCCAGCTGTTCAGCGCGAGCAACACGCCGGGCAGGTCGGCGCGGCCGCTGCTGCTGTTCAGTGTGAAGGCGCCCGCCACCGGCAGCGGCACGTCCTGCACGGCCGCGCTTTCATGGTGGGCGCGCTTCAGCAGTTGTTTGATGTTGCCTTCGCGAGCGGCCACATACAGCGCGTCGCTGGCCACCGCCAGGCCGTCGAGCACACGCTCGCTCTCGGGCACCAGCACGGCGGCACTGGCCACCGGCCCCGCGCCCAAAAGGCCGCCCACCACTTTGAGACGCGGCGCATCGCGGTGCGTCAGCGCGTAATAGCGCTCGCCTTTCAGCACCAGTGCGGTGACCCGGTCTTCGCTGCCGGCCAGCAGCTGCCAATCGGCCTGGCCGGCCAGCACCGCGCTGGCGCTGCTGTGCCACACTTTCAATTCGTTGGACACGCCGTCGCTGGCCAGCAGCAGCGCGCGGCCGTCGGGCTGCACCTGCACCAAAGCACTTTCGGCCGCGCCGATGCCCAGGTCTTGCCCGGCGCGCACGATGGTGCGGATGCTGGCTTCGCTGCCGCCCGGCTTCATGAAAACCGTCAGGCTGTGCCGGTACTTTTCGGTTTCCGGCATGCCCTTGCTCAGGGCCTGCATGCGGTGGAAAAAGAAGCCGCTGCTGTCGGGCAACCAGCTGACGCCGCCATACAGCGCGCGGCTCACTTCGCGCCCGAGCGGGCGGCCGCTGCGGGTGTCCAGCACGCGCAGCACGGCTTCTTCAGAGCCGCCAGACGAGACCCCCAGCGCCACCCACCGGCCGTCGGGCGAGGGTGTGAAGTAGTCGATGGCGTGGCGCAGTGCGGGCGTTTTGCCGCTGCGTTTGTTCAGCACTTCGGGGTCGAAAACCACCGTCTCGCGGCCCTGCAGGCCCTGGCGCATCACCAGCTTGTACTGTTCGTCTTTGGCGAGCCGCCGCTGGTAGATGTAGACCTCGCCGGGCAGCCGGTGGATGTCGAAAACGCGGGCGGCCGCGGCGCCTTCGTGGTGTTCCAGTTTTTCGCGCAGCGCTGCGCGGCCAGGAATGCCGCGCAGCACCGCGTGGGCGTGCTCGCTGTGCGCTTTCATCCACGCCGCCACGGCCGGTGTTTTGGTGTTTTCAAAGTCGCGGTAGGGGTCGTCCACCGTGGTGCCGAAAAAAACTTCGGGCACGTTGCGCACCGCCGCCGTGGGCAGGGCGGGCTGCGCATGGGCCAGGGTGGCGGCGGCGAACGTGGCCACAGCGGCCAGCAACTTCCGGGCGCACACGGCCGTGGGGGTTTTACTTTTTGCAGGCATGGCCAGCCTTCATGTGAAAGTGAACGTGAAAGTCAGTGTGGATGGGGGTTGCGCTCAACACACCGTTGCCGTTGCCGTTGCCGTTGCCGTTGCCGTTGCCGTTACCGGTGGCGCGCGGCGTGCCAAGCCCGGGCGGTGTTCAAACCCGGCGCCTGCGCAGCACGGCGCGCTGCGGTTTTTGCAGCTGTTTTTGCAACTGCGTCTGCAGGTATTCAGCAAACAAAGGGTCGTCGATGACCAGCGGCGTGCCGGCCTGTTTGCTGACCAAACCGTAGCGACGCAGCCGGTCGATGGCGGCGCGCACTTTGGCCACCGTGGGTGGGCTGCCTGGCGCCTGATGTGCCGGTTGCACCAGGCGCGCCAGCAGGTCCAGCGTGTCGCGCGCCATCGGCGCGTGGCCGGC
>JAYUPP010000124.1:0-12006 GCA_043760045.1 Betaproteobacteria bacterium | reverse complement strand
AGTCGAAGCCGAAAGAAAACGAAAGTCCAGTGTTTACGGGGCGCAACGGCCGGGCAAGCATCCAAATCGATCAGCGGCTTGCGAAGGTAGGGCTAGAGCTCCAGTTTTTGCACCACAGCCGCCAGCGTGGCCACTGCGTGTTCGCTGGCGGCTTCGGCGGTGGCCAGCGTGTGGCCGTGGCTCAGCACTTCAGCCGACAGACCGGCCGCCATGTTGGTGATGAGCGACAGCGCCAGCACGCGCAGGCCGGCGTGGCGCGCGACGATGGTTTCGGGCACGGTGCTCATGCCCACCGCGTCTGCGCCCAGTTTGCGCAGCATGCGAATCTCGGCCGGCGTTTCAAACTGCGGGCCCAGCACCCACGCATATACGCCCTCATGCAGGGGTGCGCCCCGTGCGGCAGCGGCGGCACGCGCTTGTGCAGCCAGGCGCGGGCAATAGGCCGCGCCCATGTCCACGAAGCGGCTGTTGCCGGCTTCGCCCACCAGCGGTGAGCGCTGCACCAGATTCAGGTGGTCGTTGACCAGCATCAGCGAACCGGGTGGCATGGCGGCCTGCGTGCTGCCCGCCGCGTTGGTCTGCACCAGCACCTGCACGCCCACGGCAGCCAGCGTGCGGATGGCGCCTTTCATGCCGGCGACATCACCCGTTTCATAACCGTGTTTGCGGCCAGCCAGCACCAGCACTTCGGTGTTGCCGATGCGCCCGGCCTTCAAGACACCGGCATGGCCGCCTATCGCCAACCGCGGGAATGCCGGCAGCTCGGCGTAAGGCAGCGCCACGGCGTCTTGCACCTGCTCCGCAAACGGGCCCCAGCCGCTGCCCAGCAGCACGGCGATTTTCGGCCGGCGCGTGCCCAGGCGGGCTTGCAACAGGGCAGCGCTGGCGGTGATGTCGTCGGGTGTCATGGGCTCAAGTGTCATGGGCTCAAGTATTGCGGGCCGAAGGCAAATGGCAACAGCGCGCCCAGCGTCACGGTTTTGCGGTGGCCCAGCACGGGGTCGGCGACGTGGATTTCGCAGTCGTCGCCCGCAAATTCGCGCAGCTTTTGTCGGCAGCCGCCGCAGGGTGGCACGGCCTGGGCGCTGGCCGCGCACACAGCCGCCGCCAGCACGCGTTTGCCACCCGCTGCCACCATCACCGCCAGCGCAGAAGCTTCAGCGCACCAGCCTTGCGGGTAGGCCGCGTTTTCCACATTGCAGCCGGCGTGGATGCGGCCCTGTTCGTCCAGCACGGCGGCGCCCACCGCAAACTTCGAGTAAGGCGCGTGGGCGTGTTCGCGCACGGCGGTGGCCGCCGCAATCAGGTCTTGCATACGACGGGGTTCAACGCTCTTTGACATAAGGTCTTCCTAACGCCTGTGGAGCAACAGCCTTGCCGATGAAACCCGCCAACAACACCACCGTCAGCACATAAGGCAGCGCCTGTATGGCCTGCACCGGCACCGCGCCACCGCCCCACGCCTGCGGCAACAACACGCCCTGCATGCGAATGCTGACGGCATCCAAAAAACCAAACAGCAGGCAGGCCCACAACGCGCCCACCGGGTGCCACTTGCCGAAGATCAACGCCGCCAGCGCCATGTAGCCGCGGCCGGCCGTCATGTTCGGAATGAAGCTCGGGTTCTGCGCCAGCACGATGTAAGCACCGGCCAGCGACGACAACACACCATTCAGCGCCAGGGCTTGATAACGCAACAACTTCACAGACACACCGGCCGCGTCCACCATCGCCGGGTTTTCGCCAGCCGCCCGCAAGCGCAGCCCAAAACGGGTGCGGTACAGCAGCCACCACACGGCGGCCACCAGCAGCAGCGTGGTGTAGAGCATCAGGTTGTGGCCGAAAAAGGCCAGCGCCAGGGCCTTGCCGACCCGTGGTCCGATCAGTGGCAGCTGCGCCACCCCTGCGCCCGCACCGGCAAACCAGCCGTCCAGGCGCACGCTGGCCGGCACCGGCGGCGTTTGACCACCCTGCGCAAACCAGGCGCTGCCCAGCACGACCGTCAAGCCCGCCGCCGTCATCGTGATGGCCATGCCCAGCACCACCTGGTCGCCCCGGTGGCTGACACAGGCGTAGCCGTGCAACATCGACAGCCCCAGCCCCACGGCCAGCGCCGCAGTCAGTGCCAGTAACAAGGAACCGGTGCTGACGCCGACCGCAGCCGTGGCGAAGGCCGTGGCCAGCATCTTGCCTTCCAGCCCGAGGTCGATGACGCCTGAGCGTTCACACAACACCCCCGCCAGCGCACACAAGATCAGCGGCACGCTGACGCGCAGCGTGCTGGCGATGATGCTGCCCACCAGCACCTCGTCCATCACGGCTTGCCTTCGGCCGGGGCGGCAGCAATGGCAGCAGCGGCGGCTGCGCGGCCACCCCCTGCAGCGCGCCACAGCCTGTGCAGCACGGGTGCAGCCACCTGCGCCATGGCGCCAGCAAAGAGCACGATCAGCCCCTGCAGCATGAACACCATGTCGCGACTGAAGCCGTTGATCTCGAAGGCCAGTTCCGACCCGCCCTGGTAAAGCGCGCCAAACAGCAGTGACGCCAGCACGATGCCCAGCGGATGGTTGCGGCCGATCAGGCTGACGGCGATGCCGGCAAAGCCGGCGCCGGCCACGAAGTCGGGCAACAGCCTGCCGTGCACGCCGGCAATTTCGTTCACGCCCACCAGCCCGGCCAGCGCGCCCGAAGCGGCCATGGAATACAAGGTCAGCCAGCGTGGGCGCATGCCGGCATAAAGGGCTGCATCGGGCGCAAAACCCACCGCGCGCAGCGCATAGCCGCCGCGTGTTTTCCACAGCATCAACCAGCTGCACAGCACGGCGCCCGCCGCCAGCAAAACCGTCAGGTTCAGCGGCGTGCGTGGCCAGCTGATGCCAACCCAGGCCAGCGCTTCGTGCAGGCCGGGCACGCGTGCGCTGGCGGCAAAAGCGGCGCTTTCCGGCGTCATGTTGCCCGGCTCTTTCAGCGTGTTGACGAGCAGATAACTCAAGAGTGCAGCGGCGATGAAATTGAACATGATGGTGGTGATGACGGTGTGGCTGCCGCGCCAGGCCTGCAGCGCGCCGGGTATGCCACCCCAGACCATGCCAAAAGCCGCCGCCGACAGCACCACCAGCGGCAACATCAGCCACGCCGGCAAGTGCGGGCCCAGCGCCAGCGCCGCGAGCCCGGCGCCCAGCCCGCCCATCACCGCCTGGCCTTCACCGCCGATGTTGAACAGGCCGCCGTGAAAAGCCACCGCCACCGCCAGCCCGGTGAACACAAAGGTGGTGGCGTAGTACAGCGTGTAGCTGAAGCCCGACGCCGAACCAAAAGCGCCCTTGATGAGCAGCGCGAGCACCTGCGCCGGCTGAAACCCCACCAGCAACACCACCGCGCCGGCCACCAGCAACGCAATGGCCAGGTTCACGGCCGGCAGCAGCGCCACGTCCATCCAGCGCGGCAGTTCAGTGGCTTGATTCAAGGCACGGCCCCTGCGCTGGCAGTGGCAACCTCGGCACCACCCATCAAGCGCCCCAGGGCTTGTTCTGAACAGTCGGCGATGGCGAGCTCGCCGGCCACACGGCCCGCGTTCATCACCACCACGCGGTCGGCCAGCGCCAGAATTTCATCCAGCTCAGACGACACCACCAGCACCGCGCCACCGGCGTCGCGCATGGCGCGCAGGCGGCTGTGGATGAATTCAATGGCGCCGATGTCCACACCGCGTGTCGGCTGGCCCACCAGCAGCACTTGCGGCTGCGTGGCGGCTTCACGCGCCAGCACCAGTTTTTGCTGGTTGCCGCCGCTGAACTTGCTGCTGCGCAGCGATGTGTTGCGCGGCCGCACGTCGTAACGTTCCATCATCGCGGCGGTGTCCACGCGCATGTGCTGCTGGCGCATCCAGCCCGCGACTGCATATCGCCGCCTGTCCTGGTAGCCGAGCACGGCCGATTCCCAGGCGTCAAAGGGCAACACCAGGCCGCGCCGGTGGCGGTCTTCGGGCACATGCGCGATGCGCAGCGCGCGTGCCTTTCGGGTGCTGAGCCAGTGCGCGGGGGTGAAGCGCTCTGCGCCCACTTGAAGCTCACCACGGTCGGGTGTCAGCAAGCCCGACAACACATCCAGCAGCTCGCTTTGGCCGTTGCCTGATACACCGGCGATGCCGACGATTTCACCGGCGTGCAGGTCCAGCGACACTCCGTGCAGCCGCTGCACACCCAGGGTGTCGGTGGCGCACAGGCCGCGCGCGCGCAGCAGCAGCGCGCCGGGTTGTGCGTCGGCGGCCACACCGGCGCCGTCGCGCCCCAGGTTGACGCGGCGGCCCACCATGGCTTGCGCCAGGCCGTCGATGCTGGTGTGGGCTGTGGCTGTGTCCAGCACCACTTGGCCGGCGCGCATCACGGTGACGAAGTCGCACAGCGCCATGATCTCTTTGAGCTTGTGCGTGATCAGCAGCACCGTGGTGCCGCGCGCGCGCAGGCCGCGCAGCGTGTCGAACAAGTGCTGGGTTTCTTGCGGCGTCAGCACGGCCGTGGGCTCGTCCAGGATCAGGATGCGTGCGCCCCGGTACAGCGCTTTCAAAATCTCGAGCCGCTGCCGTTCACCCACTGGCAGGTCTTGCACCCGTGCGTCCAGCTTGACGTGCAGGCCGGTGTCCTGCATCAGGGTGGTCAGCCGCTGGCGCACCTGCCGGCGCGCGGGGGTGAGCAGCCAGCGCGGCTCGGCGCCCAGCATCACGTTGTCCAGCGCCGAAAGTGTGTCAACCAGCATGAAGTGTTGATGCACCATGCCTATGCCCAGGGCGATGGCCTGCGCTGAACCCTGGATGCTGGCCGGCCGGCCTTCGATCTGGATCTGCCCGCTGTCGGCTTCGTAAAAACCGTACAAGATGGACATCAGCGTGCTTTTGCCGGCGCCGTTTTCGCCCACGATGCCGTGCACCGTGCCGGCGGCCACGGTCAGCGCCACGTCGCGGTTGGCATGCACCGCGCCGAAACGCTTTTCGATGTGGCTCATGGCCACGGCGGGTGGGTTAGACATCTTGCCCAACCGGCAACTCAGCCGTGAGGTGCCGACGCGCCAGCGTCAGGCACTCTTCAAGTGGAAGCCGCGGAACCGGCTTTGCCGGGCCGCAGGGTTCGCCAACCGGCTTGCAGGCCGGTTGGCCCTCGCAGGCTGGAAACGGTCCGCAGGGGCCGTTTCCTGTCCGGGCTCGGCCCCCTTGAGGGCGCGCGGCCGCAGGCCGTTGCGGGGGTGTGTTTCATTTACACGCGTTGGCCGCCATGTAGTCAATCACCTTGATCTTGCCGCTGATGATGTCGGCCTTGGCGGCGTCCACCTTCTTCTTCATGTCAGCGCTGACCAGCTTGGCGTTGTGCTCGTCCATCGCATAGTCCACGCCGCCTTCCTTCAAGCCCAAAGACGCGACGCCGGGCGTGACGCCCTTGAAGGCGTTGAACACCGCCACGTCCACGCGCTTGACCATGCTCGTGAGCATGGTGCCGGGGTGCAGGTGGTTCTGGTTGCTGTCCACGCCAATGGCCAGTTTGCCGCCGTCTTTGGCGGCTTGGTAGACGCCGCCGCCCGTGCCGCCGGCAGCAGCAAATATCACGTCCACACCGCTGGCAAATTGCGCCTTGGCCAGCTCGGCGCCGCGTGCCGGGTCGTTCCAGGCTGCGGGTGTGGTGCCAGTCATGTTGCCCGTTACTTCGGCTTTCGGATTGGCGTACTTGGCGCCCTGCTCAAAGCCGCACTGGAACTTGCGGATGAGCGGAATGTCCATGCCGCCGACAAAACCCACCTTGCCGGTTTTGCTGGCCATCGCGGCCATCATGCCGACGAGGAAACTGCCCTCATGTTCCTTGAACACGATGCTCTGCACATTGGGCAGGCTGACCACGCTGTCGATGATGGCGAACTTCAGTTTCGGAAAGTCTTTGGCCGTTTTTTCAACCGCGCTGCCCTGGCTGAAGCCAATGCCCACGATAGGGTCGGCGCCGCGCTCGGCCATGCGGCGCATCGCCTGTTCGCGCTGCGTGGGGTTGGAGATTTCAAACTCCATGTAGGCCTTGCCACCTTCTTTTTTCCAGCGCTCGGCGCCGTCGAAACCGGCTTGGTTGAAGCTTTTGTCGAACTTGCCGCCCATGTCATAGATGACGGCGGGCTGGGCGTGGGCGGCACCAGTGGTGGCCAGGGTGAGGATGACGGCCGAGAGTAGCGTGCGCTGAAATTGCATGGTGTGGTGCCTTTGATGGGGTGCCCGGCAGGATAACAAGCCTTGCGCCTGCGGCCTGTCCTGAGTCGCCCTGGTTGAGAAGCTGTTGTAGAACGTACGATGCGGCCATGCAAGACGCCGCAGACCTGCAAGCCACCGCCCGCGCGTTGCCCAAGGTGCTGTTGCACGAACACCTGGACGGCAGTTTGCGGGTGGCGACGTTGCTGGACTTGCTGCGCCAGCGCGGCCTGCAGCCGCCGGCGCCCGGTGTCAACGGCCTTGGCCGCTGGTTCGACGACAACGCACACGCCGGCAGCCTTGCGAAGTACCTGGATGGTTTTGCGTTGACGGTGGCTGCAATGGCCAGCCCGGCGGCCCTGCGCCGCGTGGCTTGTGAGGCGGCCGAAGACGCGGCGCTTGACGGCGCCGTGCTGGCCGAATTTCGCATCGCGCCGCTGCTGTTTGAAGCCCACGGGGTCAGCGGCGAAGCGGCGGTGGAAGCGCTGCTGCAAGGCCTGCAGGACAGCGCTGCGTTGCCGCTGCTGCAGAAGTCGGGCCTGATCATCTGCGCCATGCGCCACCTGCCACCCGCTGAGACCGAACGTGCCGCGCTTCTCGCGCTGCGCTACCAGGGCCAGGGCGTGGTCGGCTTTGACCTGGCAGGCGCTGAAAGGGGCAACCCCCCGGCCGCACACGCAGCCGCATTGGCGCTCGTGCGTGACGCAGGCTTGCCGATGACCTTGCATGCGGGCGAAGACGACGTTGCAGAACGGGTGCTGGAAGCCGGCCGCCTGGGCGCACAGCGCATCGGCCATGGTGTGCGCCTGGTGGACGCGTTGCACGACCCCGCGCGCCGCCACCTGGTGGACGAAGCCATCGCGCTCGGCCTTCATCTGGAGGTCTGCCCGACCAGCAATGTGCACACCGGCGCTGCGGCGTGCATCGCCAGCCACCCCATCACCGCGCTGTGGCAGGCCGGTGTGTCACTCAGTTATCACACCGACAACCGGCTGATGAGCCGCATCAGCCACAGCGATGAAGCGGCGGCGCTCTTGCACCACACGCCGCTGAACGGCGCCGATTTGCTGGCCATGGCACGCCAGGCCGCTGAGCATTCGTTTTTACCTGAGCAGCGCCGCCAAGCCGCGCTGCAGGCCATCAGCCGCGCAACAGCGTGAACGGCGCGGCTTCAGCCGTTCAAGCCCGCCACCAGTTCATCTGCCCGCTGCGCCGCCGCCAGCGCCTGCACACAAGCGCGCGCCGCTTCCTGGCCCTTGGTGACGAAATGGCGGCTGAAAAATTCCTGGTGCTCGGCATGTTCATGAAAAGCCTGCGGCGTGAGCACACACGACAGCACCGGCACGCCGGTGTCGAGCTGCACGCGCATCAGACCGTTGACGACGGCGCCGGCCACGAAGTCGTGCCGGTAGATGCCGCCGTCCACCACCAGGCCCAAGGCGACGATGGCCGCGTGCCGGCCGTGGCGGGCAATGCGCTGCGCGAGCAGTGGAATCTCGAACGCGCCCGGCACCTCGAAACCATCAACGTTGGCTGCCGGCAGGCCCAGGCGCTGCAGCTCGGCCCGCAGCGCCTGCCGCGCCTGGCCCACGATGTCGGCGTGCCAGCTGGCGCTGATGACGGCGACGCGGGTGGTGCTGGAAAAAACAGGGGGGGTGGGGTGGGTCATGAGGGCCTGCGCTGGATGCTGCGCAGGCACTGTAGGCGAAGGCCGCAGCCGCCGCTGTCCACCCGGCGACGTTCAGGTCTTGCCGTGGCTTTCCAGAAAATCACACGCCAGATGCGCCAGGGTGCGCACACCCAGCAGCAGGCCGCTGTCATCGGCATGAAAGCGCGGTGAATGGTTGGGCGCGGCTACTTTGGGGTCGGTGCCGTGCGGCGTGACGCCCAGGAACACAAACAGCCCCGGCACCACACGCTGGAAAAAACTGAAGTCTTCGCTGGCGGTCACTTTGGGCACCAGCATCAGCCCGCCTTTGCTGGGGTCGCTGCCGGCCACACGCTGCATCGTCGGCACCATGGCGGCGGTCAGCACCGGGTCGTTGATGGTGACCGGGTAGTTTTTGTTGATGCACACCGTGCAGCTGGCGCGGTTGCCGCGGCTCACGGCTTCGGCCAGCGTGGTGACACGTTCGTGAATCTCGTCGCGCATCAGCTCGCTGAAAGTGCGGATGGTGCCGCGCATTTCCACGCTGTCGGGGATGATGTTTTCGCGCACCCCGCCCTTGATGGTGCCGAGGGTCACCACCGCCGGCTCTTCGGTGAGGTCGATGGTGCGGCTGACCACCGTCTGCAGGCCCAGCACCACCTGCGCCGCAGTGACGATGGGGTCGACACCGGCCCAGGGCATGGCGCCGTGGGTCTGGCTGCCGTGCACCGTGATCTTCAGCGCATCGGCGCTGGCCATGGTGGGGCCGGGCCGGTAACCCACCACACCCACCGGCAGGCGCGACGTGACGTGCAGGCCGAAGATGGCCTGCGGCACCGGACGCTCCAGCGCGCCTTCGGCCACCATCATCTTCGCGCCGCCGTCTTCGCCTTCGGGCGGCATTTCTTCAGCCGGCTGGAAGATGAACTTCACGCTGCCGCGCAACTGTTGCTTCAGACCGGCCAGCACCTGCGCCACACCCATCAGAACAGCGACGTGGCAGTCGTGCCCGCAGGCGTGCATCACGCCCACCGCTTCGCCGTTCCACTCGCCCCGTGCTTTGCTGGCGTAGGGCACATCCACTTCTTCGGTCACCGGCAGGCCGTCCATGTCGGCACGCAAGGCCACCACCGGGCCCGGCAGTGCGCCTTTCAGCAAGCCCACCACGCCGGTGTGGGCGACACCGGTGCGCACCTCGTCCAGGCCCAGCGCGCGCAGGTGGTTGGCCACGATGCCGGCAGTGCGGAATTCGCGGTTTCCCAGCTCGGGGTGTTGGTGCAGGTCGCGCCGCCACGCCACCACGGCGGCTTCAATGGCCGCGCTGGCTTCGTCGATGGCGCCGGCCAGTGAACTGGCGAAGTTGTGCAGGGCCGTGGGCGTGCTCATCGGTGGGGGTCCAGGCTGGGGGGGGTGATCGGGTTCATTGTGTGCGCCGGCGGCGGCGTCGTTGCGCGGCTGCCACGGCGGGCACCACCGGGGGCTGTTCGGCAGCGCTGATGACGCCGCCACCCAGGCACACTTCGCCGTCGTAGAGCACGGCGCTTTGGCCGGGTGTCACGGCCCACTGCGGCTGTTGGAAGCTGAGACGGAAGCTGTCTAACGAAGATATGTAGTGGCAGTCCGCATCGGCTTGGCGGTAGCGCGTTTTTGCCGCCAGCGCGCCTGCAGCGGGCGGCGCGCCGGCCACCCAGCTGGTGTCGTCGGCCGTCAACCAGGGCGACTGCAGCCACGGGTGGCCGTGCCCCTGCACCACATGCAGTGTGTTGTGCGCCAGGTCTTTGTGCGCCACATACCAGGGGCGGTGTTCTGAGGTGCTGGTGCCGCCGGGCGCTGCGTTGCTGTTGCTGTTGCTGCCGGCCACCCCGCCGATGCCCAGCCCCTGCCGCTGGCCCAGTGTGTAAAAACTCAGGCCCACATGGCGGCCGCGTTCATGGCCGCGCTCGTCGAGCATCGGGCCGGGCTCGTGGCTCAGGTAGCGGTGCAAAAATTCCCTGAACGGCCGCTCGCCGATGAAACAGATGCCGGTGCTGTCTTTTTTCTTCGCATTCGGCAGGCCAATCTCTTCGGCGATGCGCCGCACTTCGGTCTTCTTCAGCTCACCCACCGGAAACAGCGTGCGTGACAACTGCGCCTGGTTCAGGCGGTGCAAGAAGTAGCTCTGGTCTTTTGCCGGGTCCAGGCCCTTGAGCAGTTCAAAGCGGCCGCCGTTTTTACGCACGCGGGCGTAGTGGCCGGTGGCAATTTGCTCGGCACCCAGGCGCACGGCATGGTCGAGAAAAGCCTTGAACTTGATCTCGGCGTTGCACAGCACGTCGGGGTTGGGCGTGCGGCCGGCGCTGTATTCGCGCAGGAATTCGGCGAACACGCGGTCTTTGTAGGCGGCCGCGAAGTTGACATGTTCAAGCTCGATGCCGATCACGTCGGCCACGGCCGCAGCGTCTACGAAGTCGGCGTTTGAAGCGCAATAGGCCGGGTCGTCGTCACCCGAACCTGCGGGTCGGTCATCGTCTTCCCAGTTCTTCATGAAGATGCCGACCACTTCATGGCCCTGCTGCTTCAGCAACCAGGCCGTGACCGCCGAATCCACCCCGCCTGAAAGACCCACCACCACACGTTTGTGCATGGCGGCATTATTTCAGTGCCGCGTGGTGCGGCGCCGCGCGCCAATCAACAAGCCAACATTTGCGACTGCGTGCGTATGAGTTCCCGCGCGCGGTTCATCGCGTACTGGATGGCCTGGTCGGCTGACGGCCAGCGATAGCCGCAGGCCAGGCTGTCGTCGCGGAAGGCTTCGCGGGGCCGGCTGGCCGATGCGGCCTGCAAACCCTGCACGCGGCTGACCACCAGCGCCGCGATATAGCCCTCGCCTTTGGGCGCTTCCAGGGCGCCGACAAAAACGCGGTAGTCACCCACTTGGCATTCATCAAACTGCATATCAGACTTCCTGAGGCAAGAGCCTCTCCCTTGGTAGGGTGCGAATGATGGGCGCAGTTGTTCGGTGTCACCATCCCCCTGCGGGGGGACAGCCGTCATCTGTTCAGATGAGGCTGCGGCTGCTGGGCCGCGCCAGATAAAACCATTCGTGGCCCGGCAATGCGTTGACATCGGGGAACACCAGATAGCCCTTGTAGGGCGCGCGCAGCTCGTGGCCATCGGCACGAATCGCAATCAGGTCACCTGCGGCCAGCGGCGTGAAGCTGGTCCAGGGCTGCACAAAGCGGTCACCTTCGGCGTGGCGGTCGGTCACCTCGGCAAGCGTCAGGCATTCCGCCGGCACCTCTGGCGCAAGCAACGGCAAGTCGGCCAGGCCCAGCAGAGCCAGCGCTTGGCAGATGGCGTGGTGCGCCACGTCGGGGCCTGCGGCGTCGTCGTGCTGGCCGCATTCCAGCGTCACCGCATAACCGCCCTGGCTGCGCATGTACTCGGTGGTGCCCACGCCATAAGCGGCGTCTTCATGCGCTGCGCCGGGGGTCAGGCCCATCTGCTTGCGGCGCGCCACGCCGGTGGCGTAGGCGTCCATCCAGCCGTCCACGACGCGGTTCACACCCACGTGTGCGGCCAGGCGCGCTTCGGCCTGCGCGTGCGCGAAGGGTTCCAATTCGCCGGTGTTGTCGGCCGGGCCGCGCAACGCAAACGCTTGGCCAGGGCTGCGAAAGCTGTGCAGGTCCAGCAGCACGTCGTGTGCGGCCAGCAGCGGGCACAGGGTGTTGGCCACAAAGTCTTCAAAGTCTTGCGGCGTGGCGGTGGGCTGCAGGCGGCGGTTCAGGTTGCGGTCGCCGCTGCGGCGCATGTGGTTGTAGGCCAGCGGGTTGCACACGGGCACGAAAGTGACGCTGCCGCGTGTGATCTCGATTTCGCCGTGGTCGATGGCGTTCAGCACCCGGCGTATGCCTTGGGTGCCGGCCGTTTCATTGCCATGCACGGCGCCGGTGACGATGAGCTTCGGGCCGCGCCGCAGGCCGCTGATGCGGTGGCTGCGCAGGTTGGTGTTGCTGATCATGCTGGGCTGCTTTCCAGCGCCGGCCCGCACAGCAGGCGGTGGGCGCGTGCGTAGCGTTCGTGCACGCCCAGCACCACGTCGTCGGGCAGGTCCAGCGCGGCTTGTTCGGCGCCGCCGGTGACGCCGGTGCTGTGCAGCCAG
>JAYUPP010000123.1:0-4434 GCA_043760045.1 Betaproteobacteria bacterium | reverse complement strand
TGGCCATGGACCAGGCCTGCCACACGCGCACCGACCCGCGGCGCGAGGTCTGGGCCATGGGCGTGGCAAACGTCGCGTCGGGCCTGGTGGGCGGGCTCCCGCTGCTGCTGCTGCGCCCCCGCGCCTTGCACATGCTGGACGTGGGCGGCCGCACACGGGCGGGCTTGCTCATCTGCTGCGCTCTGTTTGCGCTGCTGGGCCTGCTGGCAGCCCCGTTGTTGTCGCTGCTGCCTCAGGTGGTGCTGGGTGGCGTGATGGTCACGGTTTACCTGATGTTGGTCGACCGCTGGTCCCTGCAGTTGGCAGCGCAGTGGTGGCGGGGCCAACGCGGTGCTGACGTGCAGCTTGCGCTGCTGGTGGTGGGTCTGGTCTGCGCCATCACCGTGGTGTTGGGTTTCCCGGCCGCCGTGGCTGCGGGGGCGTTGCTGTCGATGATGCTGTTTATCCGCAGCATGAACCGATCGCTGGTGCGCAACCGCTTCACGGGCGACGAGCTGCCCTCGCGCCGCATCTACGCCGCTGCCGACGAAGCCCGCTTGCAGACACTGCGTGCGCGCACCACCGTGCTGGAGCTGGAAGGCGCGCTGTTCTTCGGCAGCGCCGACCGCGTTGCCGAGGTGGCCGATGAACTGGACGCCAGCTGTGACACGCTGGTGCTGGACTTCCGCCGCGTGAGCCTGATAGACGCTTCAGGCGCCGTCGTGCTGCAGCAGCTGAGCCGGCGCCTGGGCGAAAGAGGCAAGGCGCTGCTTTTGGCTGGAGTCGATTCCGACAACCGACATGGGCGTGTGTTGGCACAGTTTGTGGGCGACACCGTGGCCGCTGACCATGGCATGCCCGATGTCGACCAGGCCATGGAGCGGGTTGAGCTGCAATTGCTGGCGCGGGCCGGCTTCGAGCCCTTGCGCGAGGTTGTGCCCGTCGAACAGGTCGCCCTCATGGAAGGGCTGGACCCGCGCCAGCGGTCGCGGCTGGCCGCTTGTCTGCAGCGCAGGCGGCTTGCGGCGGGCGAGACCCTGTTTTGCGAGGGCGACCCTGGAGACCGGCTCTATGTCATCACCTTCGGTTCGATCAATGTGCTCAGCCCTGCCCATTCCGGCAGCATGGCCATGCGGCAGCGCTACGTGAGCCTGTCACCCGGCATGATGCTGGGCGAAACCGCCATGCTCGACGGCGGCGGGCGCAGCGGTGAAGCCGTCGCCAACGGCGAAACCGAGGTTCATGCGCTCGACGACCAGGCCCTTCTGAGCCTGCGGGCCGAGGACCCCCTTCTGTACGCACAGGTCTACCGCAACGTGGCGGTTCACCTGTCGCAACGCCTGCGCGCCGCCGCCTGGGCCTGGCGGGCCAGCACCAGCTGACGTGGGTTCGGCTGTTCCCCGCCACAGCGCACGCTGAGTGGGACTGCAAGGGGTTGGCGGGGGTGGGCGGGTGTGTGGCGGGTGCGGGGTGGGCGACGTGGGCGAGGCCGCCCTCAGGCACTTGAGGGCGGCGAACCGTGCAGCCACTTCAGCGGCTCGGCCATCGCGGCTTCAAAGCCCTGCACAAACTGGCCGGCGTGCAAACCGTCCATCAGCGCGTGGTGCACTTCCAGCGACAGCGGCATCCAGCGTTGCGCACGCTCGCCCGTTCTCTGGGCGTCGATGCGGCCGAAGGCGATCTTCGGGATGGCGTCTTCAAAGGCACCGTCACGCGCGTGCGTGAAGCTGGTGAAGTGCAGCCACGGCAAGGTGGTGAAGTGGATCAGAGCGTCGTCGTCCACACGCGGCAAAAAGTCTTGCGCGCCGTGGCGCGCCGCGTCCAGGGCTGGCGCGCCCTGCGCCACAAACGCTGCAAAGGTGGGCGCGTGTTCCAGGTAGGCAAAGCCAAAACTCTGGTCGGCCCGCAACACCGTGGTGCTGCCATGCACGGCGTCCAGCACCGTCACGCGGTCTTGTCGCATGCGGTAGCGAAAAGGCTCGACCCGGTTGGCCAGCTGCAAGGCGATGAAGTGGCAGGCCAAGGTGATGCTGCCCAGGCCCAGCTGGGCCAAAGCCGGCTTCAGCGCGGTGACGTCCACGCGCGTGCAAACACTGAAGTGCGGTTTGGAAAACCCGCGAAAAAATTCGAAGGCGCTGCGGCGCGGCCAAGTGGACAGGTCGAGTTCATGAGCCATGCCGCATTCTTCACCACCGCGGGCTTACAGTGGCGCGGCCCTTTCAAACCCAAGGCGTGCCCATGTTGATCACGGTTGAAGCCGACGTGCGGCTGTTTGTGGACATCGAAGGCGCTGGCCTGGTGCCCGACGGCGCCACCATGCGCAGCAAGCCCACCTTGATCCTGCTGCACGGCGGGCCGGGTTACGACCATTCCAGCTTCAAGCCCATCTTCAGCCCTTTAAGCGACGTGGCGCAGATCGTCTATGTCGACCACCGGGGCCACGGCCGCAGCAGCCGCAGACCCGCAGCCGAGTGGACGCTGGACACCTTTGCCGACGACGTGGTGCGCCTGTGCGACGCGCTGGGCATCGTGAAACCCATCGTGCTGGGTCAGAGCTTTGGCGGCTTTGTGGCCCAGCGCTACCTGGCGCGCCACCCGGCGCATCCGGCCAAGGTCATCCTGTCCAGCACCAGCCACCACATGGGCTTGCAGCGCAAGCTCGACATGTTTGAACGCCTGGGCGGTGCAGCGGCCCGTGAAGCCGCGCGTGCTTTCTGGACCGAACCTTGCGAAGCCCACTGGGCGCCTTACCAACAGCTGTGCACGCCGCTCTACAACACCCAGCCGCCGGCCGACCCGCAAGCCCGCGAGCGCACCGTGTTCAACACCGACATCCTGTTTGCGTCGGCCGGCGGTGAGCAGCGCAGCATGCAGCTGTTGCCAGGCTTGAGCCGTGTGCAGTGCCCCGTGCTGGTGATGGCCGGTGCCGACGACCCCGTCACGCCCTTGGCCGACGCGCAAGAAATTGCGGCAGCGATTCCGCAGCCATGGGGGCGGCTGGTGACCTTCGATAACACCGGCCACGGCGCCTGGCGTGATCAGCCTGAAGCGGCGATGAAGGTGATCCGGGACTTTGTGACGGCTTGAGCCTGGGCGGATGGCCCCGGTTCATTTCTGTCGGCTATCCGCGGTCAGCGGTCAGCAGGCAGCAGGCAGCAGGCAGCAACGCCGCCGCTGCATCGGCTCAGCAAGTCAACAACGGTGAGCGCGAGCGAATCAACTCACGCCCCCGGTTGGTGGCGTAGTGCATGGCCGCATGGGGCGAAGGCCAGGTGTAGCCGCACGCCAAAGTGTCGTCGCGGTAAGCCAGCGGGTTGCTGCCCACATGGCCGCGCACGCGGTTGACGATCAGGGCGGCGGTGTAGCCGTCGCCTTTGTGGGCTTCCACTGCGCCGACATAGATCCGGTAGTCGCCTTCGTGGCATTCGTTGAAGTGCATGGTGGTGGTCCTCTCACAGGCTTCGCCTTGGATGGCTGGGATCATGGCCAGACCGGTATGCGCCTGCACTCCTTCTTCGGAGGGAAACTTGTTTCAGTTGCGCTTCAGCTGCGCTTCAGCTGCGCTTCAGTGGCGATTTGGTTTCGCCTCAGCGGCCGACTTTGGTAGCCGGTGACTCGCTTCGGCAGCTACAGCGGCCTGTCGCTGCGCTGCGCCCAATAAAACCACTCATGCCCCGGCAGTGCCGACACGTCAGGAAAGACGATGTAGCCCGCCTCGGGTGCGCGCACCTCGCTGCCGTCGGCACGCACGGCGATCAGCTCGTCGCTCGCCAGTGCGTCAAAGCTGCTCCAGCTTTTGACAAAGCGGTCGCCTTCGTGGTGGCGGTCGATGACCTCGGCCAGCCGCAGGCATTCGAACGGGCGTGCGGGTGGCGTCAGCGGGATGTCGGCCAGGCCCAGCAGCGCCAAGGTCTGGCGGATGGCAACGTAGGCCACTTCGGCGCCTTGCGGTTCGTCGTGCTGGCCGCATTCCAGCGTGATGCCGTAGCCGCCCTGGCTGCGCATGTACTCGGTGGTGCCCACGCCATAGCTGGGATCCTCGTGCACGGCGCCCGGTGTCTGTCCACGGGCCCTGCGTCTGGCCACGCCGTCGGCGTAGCTTTGCATCCAGCCTTCCACCACCCGGCTGGGGCCTACGTGGGCGGCCAGCTGGGCTTCGGCGGCGGCGTGCGCGAAGGGCTCCAGCAGACCGCGGTTGTCGGCCGGGCCGCGCATCACAAAGGGTTGGCCGGGGCTGCGAAAGCTGTGCAGGTCGAGCAGCACGTCGTGTTCGGCCAGCCACTTGCACAGCACGCCGGCAATGCGGTCTTCAAAGTCCTGCGGTGTGGCGGTGGGCTGCAGGCGGCGGTTGAGGTTGCGGTCGCCCATGCGGCGCATGTGGTTGTAGGCCAGCGGGTTGCACACCGGCACGAAGGTGACGCTGCCGCGGACGATCTCGATGTCGCTGCTGTCAAT
>JAYUPP010000122.1:0-4438 GCA_043760045.1 Betaproteobacteria bacterium | reverse complement strand
GTGGCCACGTAAGTCATGCCGGTGGGCAGCAAGTCGCGAATCTGCACCGCACTGGCAGCAGTGTTGCCGTTGTTGTTGTAAGTCAGCGTAATGGTGTGCGGCCCGCTGCCCGGCAACCCCGAGGGCGAGCTCATGGCCTTGGTCACACTGACGACTGCGTTCGAGGTCACGGTGGTGCTGCCAGTGATGCTGCTGGAGACACCGGCGTTGAAGCTGCTGGTGGCGGTGACCACCAGGCTGTTGGTGTTGCCCGAGGCGGCCGACGTCGGCACCGTGCCGACGGCCACGAAGCGAAACACTTCGCCCATCGCCAGCGCCGTCGTGGCCGTGATCGGCGTCGTGTTGTCGGCCACGCCGTCGCCGTTGGCGTCGGCGTAGAACACCACCGACGTGAAGGCAAAGGCCCCCGACTGCGTGAAGGCCAGATTGAAGGTATCGGCACCGTTGCCGCTGTTGGTCAGCGTCACGGGGTAGCTGACCTGGCTGCCGACGCTGACGGTGCGGCTGGCGCTTTGGGTCAGTGTCAAGCTGGCGACTTGTTGCACGATTGCGGTCACGACGTTGGAAGTGACGGTGCGTGGTGTGTTCGACGCGTCGGTGTAGCTGGCCGAGGCCTGGTTACCGATGGCCGTGCCGGCAGCCGGAGCCGCAAAGGCCGGCAATGGCGCGGTGCCTACAGCGGCAGCCAGGGCTAGAGCACCCGTGGCCTGCGCGAGGTGGCGCCTGAGGCGCCGCGCGAGGTAGACCCAAACAGAGTTCATGACTTTTGCTCCTGGCAACGTTTGCAAGCCGGCATATCGGCAGCAGAGTGTTTTGTCTGAAGGGAATTCGGCTGCGCCATCAACGGGCACCCGATGGCGCGGTCGCCTGTGTCGGGGCCGAGATCACCCGCACGCGCGCGCTCGTCGTTAGCGACGCGCCTGCGGCAAGCTGCTGTTCGGGCCAGCGCAGCGAGCGGTACTCATTCAGCGGCACCGGCACTTCAATCACTTGGCCGTCGGCGCGCCGGGTCTTGCGCATCAGCGGCACGGGTGCGAACACCTTGCCGTCCAGACTGGCCCACACCGTGCTCGGCAACGTGCCGGTGGCCAGCCATTCGGTGCCCACGGGTATGGGCAGGTTGGTCACCACGCGGCTTACCGCGCGCTGGCCAGAATTGGTGTAGACGGCGCTGTACTGCAGCACGTCGCCGGGCTTAACGGTATGCGCCGGCTGCAAGGTTTCGGCACCGTCGGCCTGTTTGACGACACTCCACACCTTGAGCTCGCTGGTGAGCTTGCCGGTGTCGGCGTGGGCTGCCAACGACAGCGCGGCTGAAAAGGCCAAGGTCAATAAATGGAGCTTCATGGCCGCTGGCCCTCGAAAGTGGTTGGGGGGGTCGCGCGCCGTTGGGGCGGGCGAAGTGATGCACAGGAATAGAGCTGAAAAGAAGGCGGGTTGGATCCATAGCGCGCATGGCGCTGTTGAGAGCCCGAGCCGCTGCGAACCGCCTGCTACAAGATGGAGAATCATCGTGAATACGCATTCATCCCATCACCGGAAAAGCGCCGCCAATGCGGTGGAAATCGTTTGAGATTGAGTGCGAATGCGGGGCCGCAGTGGGGCTCAGCGCTGCGCTGGCAGACGTTGACAACGCGGCGTTCTGCGACGTTGTCAGCTTCGGGGTATGGGTGGCCGTGCCCGCGCACCTTGAACTTGAGGTTCGGTGCGGCAACGGCGGCAACGGCGGCAACGGCGGCGCAGGGGCGCTTTTTTCAGGCTGAAAAAAAGCGGCTGTGCGGCCGATGGGTCAGGGTGTGAAGGAATTCACGGCGCGCAGCGCAGGGGCCCACCTTGCTGCGGCCGGCGATGCGCAAACCACCCTGGAGTGCGGTGCTTGCTGGGCCTCAAATCTCATAGCGCATAGCGCGCACAGAATGCGGCCGGCGACAGGACGTTGAAACGGCCGGCCAGCGCCAGCAGGTCCTTGTCGCCAGACACCAGCACTTCGGCGTTCGACGCCAACAGCAAGGCCAGCACCGGTGCATCCATGACATCGCGCAAACCGGATGCGGCCGCTTCTGACAGTTTGGCCAGGTCGGGTTCGATGACGTCGGCCATGGTGCTGGTCATCTGGACCCACTGCCGAATCTCGTCAGCTGTCAATTCACTGGTTGGACGCAAACGGGACAGCACACGCGCACACTCCTTCAGGATCCAGGGCGACAGCACCCCATTCAGGGCCCCGCGGCGCCATGCCGCCACGATGCGGCCCGGCGGGCCAGCAGGGTAGGCCATGCCTGCCACAACGACGTTGGTGTCGAGAACCAGGCGCATGGTCAACTCGCGAGCGATTTATCAGCGAACGATTTATCAGCGAACGATTTATCAGCGAACGCTGTGGGCAGCTGCTTTCCGGGCCGGCTTTTTCGCTTTCACAGCCAAGCGATGCTTGCCAGCTTGCGCTGGGGCTGCTTGTGCCTCGGTTTTCATCTCCAGACGCACGGCTGCCGCGGCAGCGTTGATGGCAGCCATTCCTTCGTCCTGAGGCACGTTCGCGAAGTCCTGCTCCAGCCGGTCGCACAGCGCGTCGAAATGCGCCTGCATCAGCCGTATGCGCTGGAACAACCTGGCGTCCACCAGCGCTGCCACCGTCTTGCCGTCTTTCTTGATCAAAACGCTGTCTTGTCGGTACTGCACCAGATTGAGCATCTCGCCCAGGTTCTGGCGGAAAGCAACTGCGCTGGTTTCGGTGATCATGGCGAGCTCCTATGACCGTTATGGTCAGTATGACCGCAGCTTAGCATGGGGTGCACCCGCTGCGCACCATGAAAGACCTGCCCATCACACCAGCCGCCGCCCCTGCAGCACCCACACCAGCCCGGTTAGCAGCAGCGCGGGCAGGTAGAACCAATGCGCGCTCGCCCGGTCGGTGGGCACTTTCAAAGCCTGGATGTCCCAGCCTTGCTCAAAGCCCGACTTCTGCGCGCGGCTGCCAAACTTCACTTGTGAAATCTGCACCTGGCCGCCCAGGGGCACCACGGTCAGGCCGGCATCGGTTAGACGTTTGCGGCCATCGCTGCCACCCGCAACCGCACCCGCTGCGCCCAGCTGAAGCGCCACCGTTTTGGTGACCTCGGCGCCTTCAATGGTGGTGCCCTTGATGACCATCATCACGCGTTCGCCGCTGGGTGTATTTTTGGCCACGGCCATCAGTTGCGCTGTCGGCACGTCTTGGTATTCGGGTGCGATGCGGTCCATGAAGTAGTCGGGCCTGAACAGCAGCAGCACGGCAAACGCCAGCAGCGCGGTTTCCCACAGGCGGCTCTTGACGCGAAACCAGTTCATCGTCACGGCGGCAAACAGCAGCGTGGCCAGCGTGCAGGCCAGCACCACCGTCACCAGCTCGGTCGTGCTGCGCACATCGATCAACAGCAGCTGCGGGTTGAAGATCCAGATGAAAGGCAGGATGACCGTGCGCAGTGCATACACGCTGCCCTGGATGCCGGTTTTGATGGCATCTTCACCGCTGATGGCCGCAGCGGCAAAGGTGGCTAACCCCACAGGTGGTGTGATGTCACCCATGATGCCGTAATAAAAAACAAACAGGTGCACGGCAATCAGCGGAATGATGAGCCCGCTTTGTGCGCCCAGCTCCACCACCACCGGCGCCATCAGCGTGGCCACCAGCACATAGTTGGCGGTGGTCGGCACCCCCAGGCCCAGCACCAGGCAGACAAAGGCGATGAAGAGCAGCATCACCATCACATTGCCCTGGCTGACAAATTCCACAAACTCCGTCATGCGCAGGCCCAGGCCGGTGAGCGTGATGCCGCCCACGATGATGCCGGCGGTGGCGGTGGCCACGCCGATGCCAATCATGTTGCGGCTGCCGTCGGTGAGGCCACCCACCACGTCGTGCCAGCCGCGCTGCCACGAAGCACCCACGGGCTGTTTGCGCAGCGCCAATATCAACGGCCGCTGCGTCAGCATCAGCACCGTAAGCACCGATATGGCCCAGAAGGCCGACAGCGCGGGCGACATTTCTTCCACCATCAGGCACCAGATCAGCGTGCCGATGGGCATCAAAAAATGCAGGCCGGCGCGCACCGTGGGCCAGGTGTCCAGCGCCTGCGGCGCTTCGATGTCAATGTCTTCAGGCAGGTCGGGGCAGCGGGCTGCCTGCTGGATGCTGAAGACGTACAGCGCCAGCACCACCGCGCCGGCAGCCCAGGGCGCCGCCACGCCCAGTGTGCTTTTGATGAAGGCCAGAACGTAATACAGCAGCGCCACCACCACCACGCTGCCCGACAAACCCAGGCCAAAGCGCAAGGCCACTTCGCTGAAGTTTTTGGGCACGCGGTTGATGATCGGCATCATGCCCATCTTCAGCGCTTCCAGGTGCACGATGTATAACAAACCAATGTAGCTGAGCGTGGCCGGCAGGATGGCGTGTTTG
>JAYUPP010000121.1:0-4439 GCA_043760045.1 Betaproteobacteria bacterium | reverse complement strand
CGGCGCCGCTGAAACCCGGCGTGCCACGCGCCAGGATGTCGGCGCGTATGTCTTGCCCCACCGGCACCTTGCGCATGTGCACATTCAAGATTTGCTCGCGGCCGCGCACGTCAGGCAGCGTCACGTAAACCTGGCGGTCGAAACGGCCGGGGCGCAACAGCGCGGGGTCCAGAATGTCGGGCCGGTTGGTGGCCGCCATCACGATGACACCCACGTTGGTCTCGAAACCGTCCATCTCAACCAGCATCTGGTTCAGAGTCTGCTCACGTTCGTCGTTACCACCGCCCAGGCCAGCGCCACGGTGGCGGCCGACGGCGTCAATTTCGTCGATGAAGATGATGCAGGGCGAGCTTTTCTTGGCTTGTTCAAACATGTCGCGCACCCGTGCCGCGCCCACGCCGACAAACATCTCCACAAAGTCAGAACCGCTGATGCTGAAAAACGGCACCTTGGCTTCACCGGCGATGGCCTTGGCCAACAGAGTTTTGCCGGTGCCGGGGGGGCCTACCAGCAACACGCCGCGTGGAATGCGGCCACCGAGCTTCTGGAACTTCTGCGGGTCTTTCAGGAAGTCGACCAGCTCTTTGACTTCTTCCTTGGCCTCGTCACAGCCGGCCACATCAGCAAACGTGGTGCTGTTGTTGGCTTCGTCCAGCATGCGGGCTTTGCTCTTGCCGAAGCTGAAAGCGCCACCTTTGCCGCCGCCCTGCATCTGGCGCATGAAGTACACCCACACGCCTATCAGCAGCAGCATCGGGCCCCAGCTGACCAGGATGCTCATCAACAGCGAAGGCTCTTCACGTGGGCGCACGTCGAACTTCACGCCGTTGTTGATGAGGTCACCGACCAGGCCGCGATCGAGAAAGGTGGCGGTGCTGCGCAGCCGCTTGTCGTCATTGGTGACAGCGATGATCTCGGTGCCGCCGCCCGGGCTTTCCTGCAGCGTCACCGCCTTGATGCGCTTGCCACGCACTTCTTCAAGGAAATCGGAATAGCCGACTTGGTTGCCGGTGGTGGTGCTGCGGTCGAACTGTTTGAACACGGTGAACAGCACAAGTGCAATCACCAGCCAGACAGCTACTTTCGAAAACCATTGATTGTTCACCGCGGCTCCTTCTTGAAGTTCAGCGGTACGCCGCGCCAGGGTTGGCGGGGTCGGACTCCACGGCATGTGGCGACGATTCTAAAGCAGTCAAGGGTTTGCATCGGTTTCCTCAAGCGCGGTAACAAGGGCATGAAAACGGTGTGCTTTGGCATGCTTGACCTGAAACTTTCGCATGATCAGGGGCGCTGCCTAACATCATGATGAAAGTTAGGCAGCAGTTTGCGCAGCTTATCGGGGCTTGAGTCCCATGCCGACGAGAAAGGTCTCTGACGACTTGTCGCGGCTGGCTTTGGGTTTGATGGGTTTGACGACCCGAAAAGTGTTTTTGAACAAGTCCACCAGCTGGCTGTAACCGCTGCCGTGAAACACCTTGCACACCAGTGCGCCGTCAGGTCGCAAGTGCTGCGTGGCGAATTCCACCGCCAACTCCACCAGGTGCGCGATGCGCGCTGCGTCGGTGTCGGCGATGCCCGACAGGTTGGGCGCCAGGTCAGACACCACCACATCCACGGGCTTGCCCGCCAGCGCGGCCACAAGCGCTGCAGAGACCGCTTGTTCCCGGAAGTCACCTTTCAAAAACAGCACGTCTTCGATCGGCACGAAGTCCAGGATGTCCAGTGCAACGAGGGTGCCGTTCAGCGCGCCGGCCGCAGCACCTGCACCCGCGAACTTGCGCCGCAAATATTGGCTCCAGGCGCCCGGCGCGGCGCCCAGGTCCACCACCACCTGCCCGGGCCGCAGCAGTTTTAGCGTTTCGTCTATTTCTTTCAGCTTGTAAACCGCGCGGGCGCGAAAACCCTCGCGCTTGGCCTGTTTGACGTAAGGATCATTGGCTTGGTCATTGATCCACGCTTTGTTGATTTTTTTGCTTTTGGATTGAACTTTCATGGGCCATTGATAATACGGCGATGACTGCTATTGTTTTGACACCTGCCCAGCGCAAAGAGCACCGCGCTGCGGCCCACCATTTGACGCCGGTGGTGATGATCGGCAACGACGGCCTGACCGCTGCGGTCGAAAAAGAAGTGAACCTGGCGCTGAATGCCCACGGCCTGATAAAAGTGCGCGTGTTCTCCGACGACCGCGCCAGCCGCGAGGCCACTTTCGCCAGCCTGGCCGACAGCCTGAGCGCGGCGCCCATTCAACACATTGGCAAGCTGCTGGTGCTGTGGCGGCCGATGCCTGAGAAGGAAAAAGTTGAACGCGACGACCGCATGCCCGGGCCACGCGTGGTGAAGATCGTCAGCTTCTCGAAAAGCGGCAACCACCGTGCCACAGTAAAGAAGGTGAAGGTTTTTGGTAATGAACGCGTGACGGCGGGTGGCCAGATCAAGCGTGTGCGCCAGCGCACCAGCAGCGCGAAGAAAAAGGCGGGATAAGCCAGCCGCCGGCGCCGCGTTGACTCAATCTTGCCCCTTGCGCGGGCGGCAATCCGGCGCAACCCGCCCGCTGCTCAGGAGTAACGCACAGCCACGATTTCCCAGTGCCGCACACCCCCCGGCGCTTGCACTTCGGCCACGTCGCCAGCCACTTTGCCGATCAGTGCGCGGGCAATCGGGCTGCTGATGGAAATCAGCCCCTGTTTCAGATCGGCCTCGTCGTCACCGACGATCTGGTAAGTGGCCTTGTTGCCGTTGTCGTCGGCTTCAAGATCGACGGTGGCGCCAAACACCACCCGGCCGCCGGCGTCGAGCGCGGCAGGGTCGATGACCTGGGCCGCAGCCAGCTTCGATTCCAGATCTTTGATGCGGCCTTCGATGAAGCCCTGTTTGTCCTTGGCCGCTTCGTATTCTGCGTTTTCAGACAGGTCACCTTGCGCACGCGCTTCAGAGATGGCCTGAATGACCGCGTGGCGTTCCACCGATTTCAAACGGTGCAGTTCGGTTTTCAGCAGCTCCGCGCCGCGCTGGGTCAAAGGGATGGTGGTCATGCCGTGTCCTGAGCAGAAGATCTCTGCACTCGAGAGCCTGAAAAAGTGAATGCTGGAAGAAAAAGTGGATCCGCCGCAGCCGGCCCTGCTGGGGGCCGGCTGCGGCGGATGACGGCGCGAAGTTTAGTGCAGTTCCCGCGTGTGCTCTGGCTTCAGCCGGCCATGTAATTCTTGCAACGAAGCCACGGCCAGGCCCGACCGATGCTTCAGCGCTTCCGTGGCCGCTTCGGCGCCCGCCATCGTGGTGTAGTAAGTCACGCGGTGGGCCAGCGCGGCCGTTCGGATGTGGCGCGAATCGGCAATGGCGGTGCGTGTTTCGTCCACCGTTGTATAGACAAGCTGGATCTCACCGCCCTTGACCATGTCGGCAATGTGCGGCCGGCCGTCCTTCACCTTGTTGACCACCTGCACGGGCAGGCCCGCAGCCGCGATGGCCGCTGCCGTGCCTTTGGTGGCCACCACCTGAAAGCCGAGTGCCACCAGGTCGCGCGCCACCCCTACGGCGCGTGCTTTGTCGCTGTTTTTCACCGTCAGCACCACGGTGCCTTGCGTGGGCAGGCGTGAACCGGCGCCCAGCTGGCTTTTCAGCATGGCTTCGCCGAAGGTCTTGCCGGCGCCCATCACTTCGCCGGTGGAACGCATCTCGGGGCCCAGGATCGGGTCCACGCCCGGGAACTTGTTGAAAGGAAACACGGCTTCCTTGATGCTGAAGTAAGGCGGCACCACCTCAGCGACCACGCCCTTCTGGTCGCGCAGTTTTTGGCCCGCCATGCAGCGCGCCGCAATCTTGGCCAACGGCACGCCGGTGGCCTTGCTCACGAAGGGCACCGTGCGTGAAGCGCGCGGGTTTACTTCCAACACGTAAACCACTGCATCGGCGCCCTCGCCTTGCACCGCAAACTGCGTGTTCATCAGGCCCACCACGTTCAGCGCTTTGGCCATCAACGTGGCCTGGCGGCGCATCTCGTCTTGCAGTGCCGCACTCAGTGTGTAGGGTGGCAGTGAACAGGCCGAGTCGCCGCTGTGGATGCCGGCGGCTTCCACATGTTCCATGATGGCGCCGATCATCACTTGCTCACCGTCGCTGATGCAGTCGACATCAACTTCGATAGCGTCGTCCAGGAAACGGTCCAGCAGCACCGGTGACTTGGCGCTCACCTTCACGGCTTCGCGCATGTAACGCGCCAGATCTTTGTCGCCGTGCACGATTTCCATCGCGCGGCCGCCCAGCACATAGCTGGGGCGCACCACCAGCGGGTAGCCGATTTCTGCGGCAAGCACCAGCGCCTGCTCGTCGGTGCGCGCGGTGCGGTTGGGCGGCTGCCTAAGGCCTAAGGTGTGCAGCAGTTTCTGGAAACGTTCGCGGTCTTCGGCGATGTCGATGCTGTCGGGGCTGGTGCCGAT
>JAYUPP010000120.1:0-4465 GCA_043760045.1 Betaproteobacteria bacterium | reverse complement strand
CACCCGCTGCACGGTGTTTTCAGGGCGCAATAGATCGGTTTCACGCGTGCCTGGGGCGCCGCCGCGCACCGCCGCGCCGCACACCACACCTTGCGGGCACAACACCACGGTGCAGCCGGTGGGGCGGCCGCTGGCCGCAGCGTGGCCCACCGCAAGGCCGGTGATGTCGGTGATGGAGCCGGGATAGATCAATCCAGCGTCAAACCCGCGTCAAGTCCGTTGGCCCGGTTCACGGCCCACACGCCGTCAGGCAAACACGCCGGCGGTGTCTTGCATGCGCGCCGACACCTCGCCCAGGTGGTGCAGGGTGTCGCCGTAGCTCAGTTCCAGCATCGTCAAACGCTTGAAGTAGTGGCTGGCGATGTATTCGTCGGTGCAGGCGATGCCACCGTGCAGCTGTATGCACTGCTGGCCGACAAAGCGCATGCTGTGGCCTAACTGAACACGTGCCTGGCTGACGGCGCGGCGGCGCTGGGCTGGCGGCTCACCCAGTTTCAGGCTGGCGTAGTAGCTCATGGAACGGCCCAGCTCCAACTGCATCTTCACGTCGGCGATGCGGTGGCGCAGGGCCTGGAAGCTGGCAAGAGTCGAGCCAAACTGCTTGCGGGTGTTCATGTATTCAACGGTCACTTTTACGAGCGCATCCATCAGGCCCACGGCCTCGGCACATTGCGCGGCAATGCCGGCATCTGCAGCGGCTTCGAGCAATGCATGGGCTTCAGCGCTGATGCACGTGGCGGGCGCTGCGGCCAGCACCAGGTCGGCTGCACGGCCGCCGTCTTGTGTGGGGTAGCCGGCGGTGGCGCAGGCCGCACGTTCAACCACAAAGAGGCCGATGCCGTCGCTGTCGGTGTCGGCCCCGCTGATGCGTGCAGAAACGATGAAGGCGTCGGCCTCGTCACCAGCCGGCACCAGCGTTTTGGTGCCGTCAAGTTGCCAGACGCCGTTGACCTGTTTGGCGCGTGTGCTGACATGCGCCAGCCGGTAGCGGCCGGCACGTTCTTGCAGCGCCGGCACCACCAGTTTTTCGCCGCTGGCGATTTGTGGCAACCACTGCGACTTCAGCTCGGCGGGCGCGCCCGACAGCAGCGCCGGCACCATCAGCGCCGCTGCGGCGTAGGGCGCGTTGACCAGGCCCCGGCCCAGTTCTTCACACACCACCATGGCGTCCACCGCACCCTGGCCCAGGCAGCCGTGGGCTTCAGGCACCACCAGCCCCGTGAGGCCCAGTTCGGCCAGTTCTTTGTAGACGGCGCGGCTGGCGCCACCGGCCCTGGCCAGCGCGTGCCGGCGCTCGAAGCCAAAACCTTTTTCTACCCAGCGTTGCACGGCGTCGCGCAGTGCAGCCTGGTCGTCGGTGAAGTCAAAGTCCATGGTGAAAACACTCCAGGTTCATGAGCCGAGCACGGTTTGCGAAACGATGTTGCGCTGCACTTCGTTGCTGCCGCCGTAGATGCTGGTCTTGCGCATGTTGAAGTAGGTGCCGGCCAGCGGCAGCAGCGTGCTGGGCACCGCCAGGTTGCCCTGCCAGCCGGCTTCCATCGCTTCATGCACATAGGGCAGCGCCAGCGGGCCGGCAGCCAACATCATCAGTTCGCTGTAACGCTGCTGAATTTCGCTGCCGCGTATCTTCAGCAGGCCCGCCACGTCCAAACTCTGCTTGCCGCTTTTTTCAGCCGACAGCACGCGCAGCACCATCATTTCAAGCGCCACGATGTCCACTTCCAGCAGTGCAATCTGGTCGCGAAAACGGACGTCGTCGTACACACCCTCGGCTTTGGCGATGCGCTTCAGGCGTTCGAGTTCACGCTTCGACCGGTTCACGTCGGCGATGTTGGTGCGCTCATGCGCCAGCAGGTGTTTGGCGTAAGTCCAGCCCTTGTTTTCTTCGCCAATCAGGTTTTCGGCCGGCACCTCGACGTTGTCGAACCAGACCTCGTTGACCTCGGGCTCGCCGTCCATCAACACGATGGGGCGCACGGTCACGCCCGGGCTTTTCATGTCGATGAGCAAGAAGCTGATGCCCGTCTGCGGCTTGCCTTCATTGCTGGTGCGCACGAGGCAGAAAATCCATTCACCGTATTGGCCCAGCGTGGTCCAGGTTTTTTGGCCGTTGACGATGTAGGTATTCCCACGACGTTCGGCCTTGCACTTCAACGAAGCGAGGTCGCTGCCCGCACCCGGTTCGCTGTAACCCTGGCTCCACCACACCTCGCCGCTGGCGATGCCGGGCAGGAAACGCTTTTGCTGTTCGGGGTTGCCAAAAGCCATGATCACCGGCGCCACCATCACCGGCCCAAAAGGCACCACACGCGGCGCACAGGCCAGGGCACATTCTTCTTCAAACAAGTGCTTCTGAATGGCGTTCCAGCCCGGGCCACCAAACTGCGCCGGCCAGCCCCAGCCCAGCCAGCCTTTTTTGCCCAAAATCTTCGCCCAGCGCTGCATGTCGTCGCGGTTTTGGCGCAGCGCATGGCGCACCTTGTGCGAAATGTCAGCCGGCAGGTTTTCTGCCACCCACTCACGAATCTGCAGCCGGAACTTTTGCTCTTCGGGGGTGAAATTCAAGTCCATCGGTTTGTCCTCAGAAAAGGGTTCGCAGCATCGGTGCCGAGTTTTAGCACGACCGTGCTATTTGCCACCCGGCACGCGGCATTCAGCGCAGCTGCAGCCGCAACTCGTCGTTCTGCCGCTGCATCTGAAAGCGGTTTAGAAAACTGTTGCCCAGCAGCAAATAAGGCAGCGGCTGCGGCATCACCACCGCGCCCACCTGCGTGATTTCAACCTCGCCCACGCGCACGGAGTTCAGCGTCACCACCTGCACCTGCACGGGGCCGTTGGCGGTTTGGCTGATGCCTGTTCGCGCGCTGCTCAAATCAACACCCAGGCGCTGCGCTTCGTCACGGCCCATGGCCACGAGCGTGGCGCCGGTGTCCACCATGAAACGCGCCGGTTTGCCGTTCACGGCACCCAGCGTGGTGAAGTGGCCGCCAGGGCCTGCGGCCAGCACAATTTCGCGCGCTGTGGCCGGCGCTGCGGCGGCGCCCAGCCGCGCCGGAGAGCCGCCCACACGCAGGCTGTGTTGTTTGCCGTGGGCCTGAATCTCGGCCGTTTCGCCCGCCCAGCGCAGCAGGCGCACCGGGCCGGCGGGTGTTTCAACGCGGGCGCCCACCACCAGCGTCAGCGGCTTGCCGTCCACCACCAGCAGTGCGCGGTCGCCCATGCGGCCTGCCAGTGCCACGGTTTGTGCAGCCGCCAGGCCCGCTGAACACACCGCCGCCAGCCAGCAGCAGGCCAGCAGGGCGCTGCGCCCAGCGGCTTTCATGAACGGAAGTTGTCGAAAGAAAGCGGCACGTCGGGCAACTGTTTGCGCAGCAGCGCCATTGCCGTTTGCAGGTCGTCGCGCTTGGCGCCCGTGACACGCACCGCATCGCCCTGAATCTGCGCCTGCACCTTCAGCTTGCTGGCCTTCAGCTCGCTTTGAATCTTCTTTGCCGTTTCCGCTTCAACGCCGGTTTTGATGGGCACCGGCTGCTTCAGCTTGTCGCCACCCAGCTTCTGCGGCTTCTCGGTCAGGTTCAGAAAACGCACATCCACATTGCGTTTGGCCAGGCGCGCCAGCAGCACGTCGCGCACCTGCTGCAGTTGGAAGTCGCTGTCGCCAAACAGCATGAAGCTGCGTTCTTTGGCGCTGGCCTCGTTCAACTCGACGGCCGCGCTGGAACCCTTGAAATCGAAGCGGGTGCCGATTTCTTTGCTGGCCTGTTCAACGGCGTTGCGCAGCTCCACCAGGTCGGGTTCGATGACGGTGTCAAAACTGGGCATGATGGTGGGCCAAAAGGGCGGTGAGAATCGAGCCGGAAACCGTCAAAATTCTCTCATGCCCGACACCCTGAACGCAGCCACTTCCACGCCCCACGGCGCACTGACCTTGAACGTGCAGCAGCGCGCCAGCTTGCGTGCGCACAACAGCTTCGGCCTGCCTGCGGTGGCCGCCACGCTGGTGCGTGTAGCCAGCGACGCCGACGTGCGCCGCGTGGTGGACCACCCGGTGTACGGCCTGGCGCCCAAATTCATTCTGGGCGGCGGCAGCAACGTGGTGCTGACACGCGACCTGGACGCCGTGGTGCTGAAAGTGGAAGTGCTGGGCCGCCGGCTGGTGGACGAAGAACCGGCGGCGTGGGTGGTGGAAGCGGGCGCCGGCGAGTCGTGGCACGGCATCGTGGCGTGGACCTTGCAGCAGGGTTGGCCGGGCCTTGAGAACCTGGCCTTGATTCCCGGCTTGGTGGGTGCGTCGCCGGTGCAAAACATCGGTGCGTATGGGGTTGAACTGAAAGACCGCTTTCATTCGCTGGATGCGGTGGATTTGGTGACTGGGCGCACGGTGACGCTGGGCCCGCAAGACTGCCGTTTCGGCTATCGCGACAGTGTGTATAAGCAGCACGGTTATGGTGGCCTGGCCGGC
>JAYUPP010000119.1:0-4468 GCA_043760045.1 Betaproteobacteria bacterium | reverse complement strand
GCCGTCAGCGCGGGCAGTGCAGCACCACCAACAACGGTCAACTGGCGCGCGATCGCGTCGGTGTCCACCAGCACCGCGCCACACGCCACCAGGCTTTGCGCCACCGTGCTTTTGCCGCTGCCGATGCCGCCGGTCAAACCGATGCGCAGGCCCAAAAGCAAGTCGGGCAGCGCAACCTGCGCCATCACCTCACCAGCCTATCCAGCCCAATGCGGCAGGCACGCCCGCCAGCATCACCACCAGCCCGCCGCCAGCCAGAAAAGGGCCAAAAGGCACATATCGGCCCTCGCGCAGCGAGCCGCTGGCCTTCATCACCAGGCCCACCACGGCGCCGATCACCGAGGCCATCAACACGATGGGCAGAATGGCCTGCCAGCCCAGCCAGGCGCCCAAAGCGGCCAGCAGTTTGAAGTCGCCGAAGCCCATGCCTTCTTTGCCGGTGACGAGCTTGAACAGCCAGTACACCGACCACAGCGACAAATAACCCACCACCGCGCCCCAGACGGACTGCAACAGCGACAAACCCGGCAACCAACCCAGGGCCGAACACACCAGGCCGGCCCACAGCAGCGGCTGCGTCAAGGCATCGGGCAGCAAGGTGGTGTCCCAGTCAATCAACGCCAGCGCCAGCAAGGCCGCACCTGCACCGCACCAAAGCAAGGCCACCGGCTGCGCGCCCAACCGCCAGGCAAGTGCCGCAAAAAGCGCACCGGTGGCCAGCTCAACCAGCGGGTAGCGCCAGCCGATGCCGGCACCGCAGGCGGCGCAGCGGCCGCGCAGCGCCAGCCAGCTGAAAACAGGGATGTTCTGGTACCAACGTATGGTTTGGCCGCAAGCCGGGCAACGTGATCGGGGCTTGGAAATGCTGAGCGGCGGCAAGGCCTGCAGACTGGCTTCAAGACCGGCAGACAGTGGCTGAGGCTGCAAGCGCGGGTCAGCCGCCAAGGCGGGAAACAGCCGCGCGAATGACTCGTAGTCGGCCAGCTGCGCCGCCACATCGCCCCACCACTGGCGTTCCAGCACACGGGGCAGGCGGTGCACCACCACGTTCAGAAAGCTGCCCACCATCAGCCCCAGCAGGCCCAGCAACCAGGGCGACAGAAAGATGTCGGGCGGGAAAAACGCCACCAGTTGCGACCAGCCCTGAGCCATCATGGGCGGCGCGTTTGGGCGCCGTGCACCCCGGCAACGCGCACCAGATTCATTCGCGTCAAACCACCGCGCCCAGCTTGAAGATGGGCAGATACATCGCAACAACGATGCCGCCGATCAACGTGCCTAGGATGACGATGATGAAGGGCTCCATCAGGCTGGACAGGCCCTTGACCATCTCGTCCACTTCTTCTTCGTAGAACTCGGCCGCCTTGGCCAGCATGTGGTCCAGCGAGCCCGACTCTTCGCCGATGGCGGTCATCTGCAACACCATGTTGGGGAAGATGCCGGTGGTCGTCATGGCCGTGGTCAACGCTGAGCCGGTGGACACGTCTTTCTGGATTTGCTCGGTCGCCTGGTGGTAAACCGCATTGCCGGCGGCGCCGCCCACGGAATCAAGCGCTTCCACCAGCGGCACGCCGGCAGCAAACATGGTGGACAAGGTGCGCGTCCAGCGCGCGATCACCGATTTGTTGATCAGGTCGCCGAAGATGGGCATCTTCAACAGCAGCCGGTCCATCGTCATCTGCATTTTCTCCGAGCGCCGCCACGATTCAAAGAAGAAGTAGATGCCGCCGCCGACGAGGCCGAAGATGGCCCACCACCACTGCACAAAAAACTTCGACATCCAGATCACGGCCTGCGTGGGCGCCGGCAGCTCACCACCGAAGGACTTGAAAACATCTTCAAACGAGGGGATGACAAAAATCATGATTACCGTCAGCACCACAAAAGCCACCACGATGACGGCCACTGGGTACATCAGCGCCGACTTGATCTTGGACTTGATGGCCAGCGTTTTTTCTTGATAGATTGCCAGCCGGTCGAGCAGCGCTTCCAGAATGCCGCCCGCTTCGCCGGCTTCCACCAGGTTGCAGTACAGCGCATCGAAATGCAGCGGGTGTTTGCGAAACGCCGACGACAGGCTGGTGCCGGTTTCAACGTCAGAGCGGATGTCGGTCAGCAGCTTGGTCATGCGCGGGTTGGTGCTGCCGCGCGCCACGATGTCAAAAGACTGCAGCAGCGGCACGCCGGCTTTCATCATCGTGGCCAGCTGGCGCGTGAAGATGGCGATGTCTTTTTGCTTGATCGAGCGGCCACCCGAGGTGCGGCGCTTGCGCAGCTTGGTGACAAGAATGCCCTGGCGGCGCAGGCTGGCCGTGACGGCCGCTTCGCCGCCAGACCGCATTTCACCCCGCACCACCTTGCCGTTTTTGTCCTTGCCTTCCCACTCGAAGATGATTTCCTTGGCCGATTTGGTGATTGCAGCAGTAGCCATGCGTGTGGGGCGTTTGGGGGCGTTTGGAAATGAGGTGGCTTCAGGCGCGTGAATGAAGTGCGAGGATCAGCTGAGTTTCATGATGTGGAGCAGCGCGCCGGATCATGGAGCACTTGCCCATAGAGGTGGCTTGTTACTCGTTGGTGACCAGGATCACTTCTTCCAATGTCGTCACTCCGGCGCGAACCTTGACCAAACCCGACTGACGCAGATCACGCACACCCTCAATTTCAGCCTGTTTGGCAATATCCATCGCGGTGCCCTCGGTCAGGATGATGCGTTGTATGGCTTCGGTGATGGGCATCACCTGGTAAACGCCAACCCGGCCTTTGTAGCCGTTGGTGCAGGCCGGGCAGCCGACGGCCCGGTAAGGTTTCCAGTTGCCGTCCAGTTCTTCGGGCTTGAAGCCGGCCTTCAGCAGCGACTCGCGAGGATATTCAGCCGGCTTCTTGCAGTTTTCGCACAGCTTGCGCGCCAGCCGCTGGGCCGTGATCAACAGCACACTCGATGCGATATTGAACGGCGCCACGCCCATGTTGAGCAGCCGCGTCAGCGTGGTCGGCGCGTCGTTGGTGTGCAGGGTGCTCATTACCAGGTGGCCCGTTTGTGCGGCCTTGATGGCGATGTCGGCGGTTTCCAGGTCGCGGATTTCACCGACCATGATGATGTCCGGGTCCTGGCGCAAAAACGAGCGCAGCGCAGCGGCACAAGTCAGCCCGGCGCGGTCGTTCACGTTCACCTGGTTGACACCCGGCAGGTTGATTTCAGCCGGGTCTTCCACGGTAGCGATGTTCACGCCCGGCTGGGTCAGGATGTTCAGGCAGGTGTACAGCGACACCGTCTTGCCGCTGCCCGTGGGGCCAGTGACCAAAATCATGCCGTAGGGACGGCCGATGCAGGCCATCAGCCGGTCTTTTTCAATTTTTTCGTAGCCCAGCGCTTCGATGCCCAGCTTGGCGCTGGACGAATCGAGGATACGAATGACCACCTTTTCGCCAAACAGCGTGGGCAGCGTGCTGACGCGGAAGTCGATCGCCTTGCTGCCGAACTTCAGCTTCATGCGGCCGTCTTGCGGCACCCGCTTTTCAGCGATGTCCATGCGGCTGATGACCTTGATGCGTGAGGCCAGCTTGTCCTTGATGGCAATCGGCGGCTGCGTGATTTCGCGCAGTTCGCCGTCGATGCGAAAACGCACGCGGTAGTTGTATTCAAAAGGTTCGAAGTGCAGGTCGGAAGCGCGCATGTTGATGGCGTCCACCAGCATCTTCTGCAGGAAACGCACCACCGGTGCGTCTTCCACATCGGTCGTTACCTCGGTGCTCTCGGGCGCCGCTGTTTCTTCTTCGGTGACGTCGAAATCAAAGTCGGTGCTGGCCAGCGTTTCCAGCACCTCGTTGGCCGACGCCGTGGAGGCGTCGAGGTGCCGCATCAGCTTGTCGTATTCGACGATCACCCATTCCGGCGTCAATTGGGTGGCGAATTTGATGCGCTCGGCGGCTTCCTGGTCGGTGGGGTCGGCCGCTCCTATAAACAGCCTGTTACCGCGTTTGCCCAACACCATCAGCTGGTACTGGCTCGACACTTTGGCGTCCACCAGGTTGCGCGGCAGGCGCTGCACGTCCACCGCATTGAGGTCCAGCACCGGCAGCGCGAGTGCACCCGACAAGGTGTGCGCCAGGTCGTCGGGCTTGACGGCGCCAGCGCCGATCACTGCACTGATGAAACTGGCCTTGCGTTCGCGCGCTGATCTGGTCAGATCTTCGGCGGCTTTGGCGCTCAACTTGCCAGCGTTGACAAGTACCCGGGCCACGCCCGAAAGCGAAGAGGGAGCAACTTCGACAGGGGCGTCTGTGGCCATCGACTCAGTTCAGCATGTGCATAGCCGCTCGATGATCGCCGATCCTGAGCAGGGTGTAAACGACCCAAAGACCAGCGGTTCAACCACTGCGGCTGAAAGTCGCTTCATGGCGTGCTATTTGCAGTGGATGGTCGGGGTGAGAGGATTCGAACCTCCGGCCTCTACGTCCCGAACGTAGC
>JAYUPP010000118.1:0-4475 GCA_043760045.1 Betaproteobacteria bacterium | reverse complement strand
CTGGAAGGCAAGACCTATCTGATGGGCGACACCTTCACCGTCGCCGACGCCTACCTCTTCACCGTCGCGGGCTGGGGCAAACATGTGGGCGTGGACATCGCGCCGATGAAAAATCTGTCGGCGTACATGGGCCGAATCGCGGCGCGACCGGCGGTGCAGGAAGCGCTGAAGGCGGAGGGTCTGCTGAAGTAGTGTTGTAGCCAACCATCAAGAACCAAAAGACTGGTCCTCTCCGGTTGAAGCACGGGCGCAAGAAAAGTACCGGCGCCATCACCACAGAAGCTTGGCGCTTGAGGACAACGCGCGGCGCGGCAATCAGCGCGTCCGACTACGACTTGTCGAGCAACTTCAAGAGCGCCTCCACTTCAATCTGTTCAGGAAATGCCTTGCCTGACTGCCGCAGTGCCTCCAGCTCGACCCGAGCTGCCGGCTTGTTGCCGGCTTGAGCGTAAAGCCGCGCCAAGTTCAACCGAAAGATTGGCGTGCCTGTGGCTAGCGCCACGGCGCCCTTCTGCGCCACGATTGCCTTGTCAATTTGGCCCTCGCTGGCCAGCGCGGATGCCAGCGTGTCCAACAGTGCCGGACGATTCGGCGCCGCCTTCACGGCTCGTTCGGCCATCGTGACGGCGCCAGGCTTTTTCTGCTTGGCGAGCAGCGATGCCAAATTGTTCAGCGCCAGCAAGTCGGCAGGCTGTTGGACAAGCACCTGCTGATATCGTTTTTCGGCCTGTGCCAGATCGCCTTGCCTGGAGGAATGCTCGCCGAGGTACAGCAGAAACAATGTGTCCTTCGGCCGCTGACTGAGCCAGTTGTCGGCAAATCGCGTCGCGTCAGCGGCGTTTTTGCCCTGCCACAACGCAAAGTGCAGCCGCGCTGGCGCTTGAAGCGGGTTGGTTTGCAAAGTCGCTTTGCGAAAAGCAACTGCGGCGGTGTCCCAGCGGTTCTGACTGGCTTCAATCTCGCCTTCAAGGATGAAGCCCAGCGCCTCCTTTGGGCGCTGGGCTTGCACTTGGCGCGCGACGGACAGCGCGTCTTGCGGTCGCTTCAATCCCATTGCAGCGAAGATGGCCACGCGCTGTGCAGCAAGCGAGTTCGGCTCCAACTCTAAAGCCCGTTGCGCGCTGCGCCGTGCCGCCTCAAATTCTTTAGCTGCTACGTAGCCTTCAGCCAGGCCCTGGTGCCCGAGCACCGAGCCGCCATGCTGGGCGGCCATCCGGCCAAACGTGGCCTTGGCGGAGTGGGTGTCACCGGCGGCCAGTTGCAAGCGTGCCAGCTTGTCTTGCACTTCCAGACTGGCGGGCAGCGCAGCGGCTGCAGCCTGCGCAGCTGTCAAGGCGGACTGGCGGTCGCCTCCCGCAGCATGGTGATCGATCAGCGCGAAGCGCGCTTGCAAGTCGGCCGGGTCGGCCGCAACAGCGCTTGCAAGCAGTTCTTCAACCTGCGCGCGCGTGCCGTTGGCCCTGCCCTTTAACTCTGCCAGCCTCAGATAGGCCTGGACGTTTTTTGGATCAGCCCGCAGCAGCGCGTCAAAGCGGCCGCGCGCTGCGTCTGGTTTTTTCTCGGCAAAGTCCAGCGCGGCAAGGCCCTCCACTGCAGGCAAATAGCGAGCATCGAGCGCCAGCGCCTTCTCAAAACTACTGCGTGCGTTAGAAATGTCTTTGTGCAACAGATAAGCGCGGCCGCGGAGGCCGGCGGCCACCGGGCTGCCAGGCTGCTTCTTCTCCAAGACTTCGATGGCCTTGAGCGCAGCGTCAAATTCCTTGCGCTGCAGGCGCGCACTGATCAAGGCCAGATCTGCAGAGACGCCCCTGTCGGCGGCAGAGATAGCCTGCAGCTCACCGAAGGCCGCATCGGCATGGCCCACGGCCAACTGCCCGACAGCCAGCGCGGTGCGGTTCTTGGCATCCTTGGGCTTCATCGCAGCAGCACGCATGAAGAGTTCATTCGCCGCAACTGGCTCGCCAACCAACAACTGCGCCTGCGCCGCCAGCGTCAGGGTCTCAGCGTCGATGCCCGTCTTGTCCAGCAGCGGCTTGAGCGCCGCGACCGCCTTGGCCGGCTGGCGCGCGCGCAGGTACACCCGCGCCAGAACCCGGCGAGCGCCCGCGAACTGCGGTTGCAACTGCACGGCCCGCAGCAGATGCGATTCGGCCTGCGCCAGTGCATCGATCTGAAGTTCAGCCGCGCCCGCCAAGTACAAGAGCATCATGTTGTCGGGCACGGCACTCAAGAGTTCATTGAACTGCTTGCTTGCCTGCCTGTAGTCGCCGCGAGCAAAGGTGGACTGGGCATCGAACAAGCGCGTGAGCGGGCTTCCAGGCAGCGCCTTTTTCAGTGCTTCTGCCTGCGCACTGGCGGCTTTTTCGTCCTGACGCAGGAAGTGGAGAGTGATCAACGCTGCGTGTACCGCCGCCTGGTCTGGCCGGATGGCCAGCGACTTCTGGTAAGCCAGCACGGCACCGTTGCTGTCTGCCTTGGCGTCTTGCAGCAGTTCGCCCTTCAACTGCCAGGCTTCGGCATTGTTGGCGTCGCGCGCCAGCAGGCTGTCCAGCAGGGACAACGCCTCATCGACCTCACCCGCACCCGCCTTCAGCCGGGATTGCAAAATCAGTGCGGGTGTGAACTGCGGCGCCGCAGCCTGTGCCTTGGTGATCGCAGTCTGTGCAGCAGCGGGGTCGCCTTGGGCTGCATAGGCAGTGGCCAGCGCGGTCTGCAGCGCAGCCGTGGCAGCCGGGACTTTGAGTTGCAAAGCTTCATACTGCTTGATCAGCGTCGCGTACTGGCGTGTCTTGAGCAGCGCTTGCGCCAACACTGGCGCCACCTGGTCCTCAGACACCTCATTTTCTTGGGCACGCCGCAGTTCAACCTCGGCGCCAGCACCATCACCGCTTGCTAGCAAGGCCGTGCCGAGCAACAAGCGCGCTTCGCCTGAATCAGGGTTGTCTTGCAACACGCCTTTGAGTTCAATGATCGCGGCCGGGGTTTCTTTCTTCCCCAGGTGCGCCTTGGCCGAAGCCATCCGCTCGGGCTCGCCCTTGCTGCAGCCTGAAAGCAAAAGCACTGCGATACAACTGAGCGTTAGCAATCGACTCCAGCGCATGACAGAACCCCCGGTTTTGGCAACGCGACACAGGTGCGTGGTGGCCCTTGCCATGAGGAAGTATCACCCAGGGTCAGGGTCGTTAAAGGCACATAGTTTCCCGTGCAAGTCAAGGCCCGTTTGACGAATTCACCTGTCGGAAAATGTGACATATTTTCTGGAGGCAGTAACCACTGGTCTCGTTTGCTCATAGAAATCAGAGACTTATAAATCTGGCCCGATTCTCGCTGGTGCGAATTAGCAACGCTCGCTTGGAGCGCTTTGCGCAACTCAAGGAGATCTCAATGAAATTCAAGAGCCTAGTCGGCACCGTCGCAAGCGCGGCTGCCATTCTGGTGGGCGGGCAAGCGTCTGCCGTTCCCGTCGCACTGGAACTGGCGCTGCTGGTGGATGTGTCCGGTAGCGTGGATGCTGCCGAATACGACCTTCAGCGTCTCGGCTACCGGAACGCCTTCTTGGACGCCACCGTGCAGGCAAACATTGCCAGCCTGGCGGGCGGCATTGCCGTGATGTACATGGAATGGTCAAGCGCCGGGAGCCAGAGCGTGCGACAGAACTGGTTTCACATTACCGATGCGGCCTCAGCCACCGCATTTGCCGGCCTCATCAACGGCGTAACACGTGCATTTGGTGGCTCGACCGCACCCGGGAGCGCGCTCAACTTTGCCACGCCGCTCTTTGGCACAGAAACCGGCGGAGCCAGCAACGGCTTTGAATCGGTCCGCCAAGTCATAGACGTCTCTGGCGATGGTGCTCAAAATGATGGCGCCAACACACTGGCGGCACGCAATGCTGCACTGGCAGCGGGCGTGGACACGATTAACGGGCTGGCGATTCTTGGTGAGGCTGGCCTTGCCGCCTTCTACCAGAACAACATCGTCGGCGGCACAAATTCCTTCTTGGAAACCGCCGCAAGCTTCGATGACTTCGAGCGCGCCGTGATTAGAAAGATCGGCCGCGAAATCATCCAGGTTCCTGAGCCCGGCTCGCTGGCATTGGTCGGTCTTGCTCTGGCCGCTGTTGGCGTTGCCAGCCGCAGAAAGGCCTGACAGCTGACAGTTCGCGACTGCGAGCCTGTACCAGGGCGGCTGAAATGCCGCCCTTTTTTTTGGCTGGGCTCAAGCCGCTGCATAGGGAGGAATGCCGTTGACAGAATGCCGGTGCAGTCCCTAGGTGTCGCGTTCAAACCAAGTGCGCGGCAGCCAGCAGTTCCTGTGTATAGGGTTTACGAGGGTTCGCAAACAGCGCTTCCGCCTCGCCCTCTTCCACAACATCGCCACCCTTCATCACCATCACCCGGTGCGCCATGGCGCGCACCACAGCCAGGTCGTGGCTGATGAAGACATAACTCATGCCGTAGCGCTTCTGCAGGTCG
>JAYUPP010000117.1:0-12164 GCA_043760045.1 Betaproteobacteria bacterium | reverse complement strand
CCAGCAGGCCGCTGCGGTCCTGGATGGCGGCATAACGGTCACGTGCTGCACCCTGCAGTTCAGCGCCGCCCCACACGAAGTCGCGCAACGCGTTGGCCAGGGCCTTGCTGCGCGCCGGGTTCAGCTGTGCAGCAGCGGGGCTGGCCGCCAGTGCCTTGTATTTGGCGTACAGCCGCTGGTCGGCGCCCATGCGGGTGCCGAAATCGATGATGGCCGGCAGCATTTGCGCCTGTGCCTGGCGCAGTTCGGGTGTGTCGACAACCGACTGCAGATGACTGACCTGGCCCCAGGCGTGATGCAACTTTTCCACCGCCACGTCGAGCACCAGCGACAGCGCGTCGTAGTCGGGTGGCACGTCAGGGCCCACGGCACGTTCCAGCGCGGCATCGGCTTGCGCCAGCAGCTGCTGAATGGCGGGTTCCACGTGTTCGGGGCGAATGTCAGCAAAGGCCGGGTGTTCGGCTTGCAGCAGCAGCGGGTTGGTCGGCGCTTGCGCAATCATGTTTGGCCTTCGGCAGCGTTCAGGGTGTTCACGAGCAGCATCGTGATCGTCATCGGGCCCACACCGCCGGGCACCGGCGATATCCAGCCGGCCACTTCACGCACAGCTGCAAAGTCCACGTCACCACACAGCTTGCCCGCGCCTGCTTCGCCGTCTGGAATGCGGTTGATGCCGACATCGATGACGATGGCACCGGGCTTGACCATGTCGGCCGTGAGCATGTAGCGCCGCCCCACGGCAGCCACCACGATGTCGGCCTGCCGCGTGTGCAGCGCGATGCTCTGTGTGCCGCTGTGGCACACCGTGACGGTGCAGTGGGCTTGCAGCAGCAGCAGAGCCATCGGCTTGCCCACCGTGTTGCTGCGGCCGATGACCACCGCGTGTTTGCCTTTGAGCGGCACGCCGGTGCTGTGGATCAGCGCCATGCAGCCCTGCGGCGTGGCCGGGCGCAAACCCGGCAGCCCCGCCATCAGCGCGCCGGCTGAATACACCGAAAAGCCGTCCACGTCTTTGTGCGTGGCAATGGCTTCAATGACCGCTTGTGGCTCGATGTGGGGTGGCAGCGGCATCTGCACCAGGATGCCGTGGACGGCCGGGTCGGCATTCAGCGCCGCGATGCGGGCCAGCAGCTCGGCCTGCGTGAGGGTGGCGTCAAAGCGCTGAAGCACGGAATGCAGGCCGTTGTCCAGGCAGGCCTTGACCTTGTTGCGCACGTACACCGCGCTAGCCGGGTCGTCGCCCACCAGAATGACCGCCAGGCCGGGTTTGTGGCCGCGCGCGGTCAGTGCTGCGGCGCGCGTGGCCACTTGCGCCCTGAGCTGTTGAGACAAGGCATTGCCGTCAAGGAGTTGTGCGGTCATAACTGGGGTCTGTGGGCTGATTGAACTGACTGCGCTGGCGTGCCCATGTGGGGCGTTCCGACAAGCGAAAAAGGCCGCGTGCTGCGGCCTTTCGTGCTTTCAGGAGCTGAACCGACAGTGCTCGGTCGCATCAAACTTTCGTCTGCGCACCCAGCGCAATTTTCAGCAGGTCGGCCACCGTGTTGGCGTTCAGCTTTTCCATGATGTTGGCGCGGTGCGCTTCCACGGTTTTGATGCTGATGCCCAGGTCGTCGGCAATTTGTTTGTTCAGCCGGCCGGCCACGATGCGTTCCAGCACCTGGCTTTCGCGGGTGGTCAGGCGCGACAGCAGGGCGTCGCGGCTGGCCTGTTCCTGGTGCTGGCTGAAGGCCGAACGGGCTTGTTCGAGCATGCGTTCCACCAGGCCCAGCAGTTCTTCTTCCTTGAACGGCTTTTCGATGAAATCCATCGCGCCTTTTTTCATTGTCGTCACCGCCATCGGCACGTCGCCGTGGCCGGTGATGAACACCACCGGCAGCGGGCTTTTGCGTTCCAGCAGGCGGTCCTGCAGTTCCAGGCCGCTCATGCCTTCCATGCGGATGTCGGCAATCAGGCACGCCACTTCGCGGGGGTCAAAGCGCGACAGGAACGACTCTGAAGAGTCAAAACACTTGACGCGGTAGTCTTTGCCTTCCAGCAACCACTGCAGTGAATCACGCACGGCCTCGTCGTCATCAACGACATACACGGTGCCCTTTTTGGGTATGAGGCTCATTTGCGGGTTGCGGCCCTGGCGGTGTGCGAAGGCTGGGTCTGGTGCTCGGAAGCCGAGCGGGTGGAAGGGAGCGCGGGCTCGTCAGGCAGCGCGGGGGACAAGGTGTTCAGGAAAGACGGTACCGGGTCGGGCCTGCTGCCTATTTCCAGCGGCAATGTGAATGAGAAACGGCAACCCACCACCAGCTCTCCATTGTAGAGGTTCTGCGCCTGCATCCGCCCCCGGTGCGATTCCACGATGGTGCGGCACAGGCTGAGGCCAATGCCCAAACCCTCGGCCTTGGTGGAGAAAAAAGCCTCGTACAAGCGCGCGATGACTTCGTCTTTCAGCCCCGGTCCCATGTCGGTGACGCTGAACTCAATGACACCCCGTTCTTCGGGCGTGTGGCGCGGCACCACCCGCAGTTCGATGTGGCGGCGCGACGGCGGCAGCTGCGCGTTGTCTATCGCTTCAGCGGCGTTTTTCAGCAGGTTCAGCACCACCTGTTCGATCAGGATCGGGTCGACCATCATCACCGGCAGCCGCTGCGCCACATAGGTGTGGATGGCCACGTTGCGCCGGCGCAGTTCGATGCCAGCGAGCTCCACCGCGTCTTCGATGATTTGTTTGGCCTGCGCCGGCTGGCGCTGCGGTTCGCTGCGTTTCACAAAAGCACGGATGCGGCGAATGATCTGGCCGGCGCGTTCGGCCTGGCGCGCCGTTTTTTGCAGGGCCGCCACCAGGTCATCTTTGCCGATCGAGTCGCCCTGCACGCGCGACACCATGCCGTTGCAATAGTTGGTGATGGCCGTCAGTGGCTGGTTCAGCTCGTGCGCCACCGACGAAGCCATTTCACCCATCGTCACCAGCCGGCTCGTCACCTGCGCCTTGTCGGCTTGGGTGGCGGCTTGTTCTTCGGCGCGCAGCCGGGCCGTGATGTCGGTGGCAATCAGCATCTGCGCCAGACGGCCGTCGGTCCACTGCAGGTAACGCGAACGCACGTCAAACCACTTCTGCAGCGATTCGACGTACACCTCGCGCGGATGGGTGCCGCTTTCCGTCAGCTCTTGTGCGGGCAGGCCCGAGAACGAGTCCACCTCTTCGTCCAAGGGCTCGGCTTCGCCGTCGCTGACCACGATGCCGGCCATTTGCTGGTGGCCTTTGGCATCGGCGCCGAACCACAGCCGGTAGGACCGGTTGACGAAGAGCAGTTCACCTTGCTGCACCGTCAGCACGGACACCGATGCGTCCAGCCCTTCCAGTACGGTGGTGAAACGCTCGTGCGAAGCCGATAGCTGGTCGCGGATGCGCTTGGCTTCGGTGATGTTGGTCATGCTCGTCATCCAGCCGGTTTGCTGCCCCTTGGGGTCGATCAGCGGGCTGACGTACAGACGCGCGTCGAAGTGGCTCTGGTCTTTGCGCATCAAGCGCACTTCAATGCCGCCACTGGGGCTGCGGCCCTGCAGTTCCTGTTGCAAGAGGCGCATGTTTTCGTCGGCGCGCTCGGGCGGCCAATAGGGGTAGGGTGGCAGGCGCCCGACCAGTTCGGGCATGGCAAAACCCGTCATTTGACAAAAGGCCGCGTTGACGTAGGTGATGCGGCCGTCCGTGTCCATCGCGCGCATGCCAGTGGGCATGCTGTTCTCCATCGCGCGCCGGAAGTTCGTCTCCTGCACCAGCGCACCCTGGATTTGCGAACGCCGGCGCATGTGGCGCCAGGTGCCGAGCAGCATCCACACCGTCAACACCGACAGCGCCACCACCATCCAGAACAGCGTGTTGCTGATAAGGCCGATGCTGGTGCGCCAGCCCTGGCCGCGCAGCAGCAGCCCGTTCAGCGCTGGTGTCAGCGGTGCGTCGCTGAAGATGGGGCCGCGGCGGGTGGCCTGGCCCGGCAGCGCGGTGATGGTGGCGGCCAGTTCACGGCCCTTTTCGTCCAGCACCGAAATCATGTGGCGCTGTGCCACGTCGGCGGGCACGAAGTGGCGCATCAGCGCGTCCACGGAATATTCAACGATGACGGCGCCGCTGAAGCTGCTGCGTTCGATCAAGGGCACATGCAGCTGAAACACCGGTGCGCCGCTGGGGTCGGAAAAGGCACGTGAATAAGCGGCGTTGCGGCTGACGCGGGCGGCGATGAATGCGCCCTCTGATTCGCTGTTGCTGTTCAGCGCTGGCAAGGTGTGCAGCGGTTTGCCCGGCGCCGCTGGTGGCCGGTTGGTTTTGCCGCCCCGACGCGCCGCCGTGGGCGCGGTGGCGGCCGGGGTGTCGGCTGCAGCGTCGGTGCCCGCTCCCGGATACAGTGCGGCGGCATAACCGGCGCGCGGTTTGCGCCGGGCGTCCACCCAGCTGATCTGCAAGACCTCGGGGCGTTCACGCATGAAGGCCTGGGCCTGACCACCAAATTCATCGACATCAATGTCGCGTGCCACCAACTCGCGGGCCATGCGGATCAGCGCTTCCTGGTTCTGGATCAAGCGCAGCCCCAGCTGCTGCTGCGTGATTTCGACGTCGCGCTTCACCGATTCGACTTCGCGTTCGGCCTCTTCATTGCGCAGGTACCAGAAGGCCGACGTGATGGCGGCCAGGAACAGCAGCACCGACAGCAGCGGCGCCAGCGTGGCAAACCGGTCCTGGCGCGATGGCGACTGGCGGCGCCACCATTGCCCGAACATGCGTTTGGCGTGGGCCGGTTCAGCCACGGTGTTACTCGTCAATGAGGGTGCGTCGGGCATGTGTCGGATTATCCCGGTGACCGCGACGCGCAACGTTCTGCACTGCTTGATGCGGCAATGTCCCGCAGCCGGAACGATCAATATAGTTCCGCAATATGAAATCAAGAAGCACTATTTGAAATTTCATCGTGATGTGCGACACTTGTCGCCGATCGCACAACAAACCCGCACACAGGAGACCAGCGATGTCTGCAAGCACCTCGAGCACAGCCACGTCAGTGCCAACCTCACAAGACAGCGATGCCCAGGAAACACGCGAATGGCTGGACGCGCTGTCAGCCGTCATTGGTGAAGCCGGCGCCGACCGCGCCCACTACCTGCTGGAACAGCTGCTGGAGCATGCGCGCCAGAACAGCATCGACATGCCGTTTTCAGCCAACACCGGCTATGTCAACACCATCGAACCCAGCGCAGAAGCGCACAGCCCGGGCAACCTGGAGCTTGAAGGTCGGCTTCGCGCCTATATGCGCTGGAACGCGATGGCGCTGGTGGTCAAGGCCAACCGCCTGCACCCGGCTGACGGCGGCGACCTCGGGGGCCACATCAGCAGCTTCGCCAGCCTGGCGCACATGTTTGCCGCTGGCTTTAATCACTTTTGGCATGCAGAGAGCGAAGCGCATGGCGGTGACCTGCTCTACATCCAGGGCCACTGCAGCCCCGGCATCTATGCCCGCGCTTTCATGGAAGGGCGCTTGACCGAAGAGCAAATGTTGAACTTCCGCCAGGAAGTCAATGGCAAGGGCTTGAGCAGCTACCCGCACCCCAAGCTGATGCCCGAGTTCTGGCAGTTCCCCACCGTCAGCATGGGCCTGGGCCCGCTGATGGCCATCTACCAGGCGCGTTTTCTGAAGTACCTGCATGCACGCGGCATTGCCGACACCGCCAACCGCAAGGTCTGGGTGTTCTGTGGCGACGGCGAAATGGATGAGCCCGAAAGCCTGGGCGCCATCGGCCTGGCGGCGCGCGAGAAGCTGGACAACCTGGTGTTTGTTGTCAACTGCAACCTGCAACGTTTGGACGGCCCGGTGCGCGGCAACGGCAAGATCATTCAAGAACTGGAAGGCGAATTCCGTGGCGCCGGCTGGGACGTCATCAAGCTGATCTGGGGCAAAGAATGGGACGGCTTGCTGGCACGCGACAAAGACGGCGCGCTGCGCAAGATCATGATGGACACGCTGGACGGCGACTACCAGGCCTTCAAGGCCAACGACGGCGCTTTTGTGCGCAAGAACTTCTTCGGCCGCTCGCCCGAAACGCTGGAGATGGTGGCCAAGATGAGCGATGCCGACATCTGGAGCCTGCGCCGGGGTGGGCATGACGCGCAGAAGGTGTATGCCGCTTTCCACAAAGCCAACAACAGCCAGGGCCAACCCACGGTGCTGCTGGTGAAAACCGTCAAGGGCTGGGGCATGGGTGAAGCCGGTGAAGGCAAAAACACCGCGCACCAGGCCAAGAAGCTGACCGACGACAACGTGCGCGCCTTCCGCGACCGTTTCAACATCCCCATACCCGACAGCCAGCTGGCCGACATTCCGTTTTACAAACCGAGTGACGACACACCAGAGATGAAGTACCTGCACGAGCGCCGCAAGGCCTTGGGCGGCTACCTGCCCAAGCGCCGTGTGAAGGCCGACGAAAGTTTCAATGTGCCGACGCTGGAAACCTTCAAAAGCGTGCTCGACGCCACCGCCGAAGGCCGCGAAATCAGCACCACGCAGGCCTATGTGCGCTGCCTGACGCAGCTGCTGCGCGACCCCGCTTTGGGCCCGCGTGTGGTGCCCATCCTGGTGGACGAAGCGCGCACCTTCGGCATGGAAGGCCTGTTCCGCCAGATCGGCATCTACAACCCCGAAGGCCAGAAGTACACACCGGTGGATAAAGACCAGGTGATGTACTACAAGGAAACGGTGAACGGCCAGATTCTGCAAGAGGGCATCAATGAAGCCGGCGGCATGGCCAGCTGGATTGCTGCAGCCACGAGTTACAGCACCAACAACCGCATCATGGTGCCGTTCTACATCTACTACTCGATGTTCGGCTTCCAGCGTGTGGGCGACCTGGCCTGGGCGGCTGGTGACATGCAAGCCCGCGGTTTTTTGCTGGGCGGCACCAGTGGCCGCACGACACTGAACGGCGAAGGCCTGCAGCACGAAGACGGGCACAGCCACATCCTGGCCGGCACGATTCCGAACTGCATCAGCTACGACCCGACCTTTGCGCACGAGGTGGGTGTGATCCTGCACCACGGCCTGAAGCGCATGGTGGAGCAGCAAGATAACGTTTATTTTTACCTGACACTGCTGAACGAAAACTACCCGCAGCCGGGCCTGCGTGCGGGCACCGAAGAGCAGATCATCAAGGGCATGTACCTGCTGGAAGAAGGTGCGAAGAAAACACCGCGCGTGAACCTGTTGGGCAGCGGCACCATCCTGCGCGAAAGCCAGGCCGCGCGCACGCTGCTGGAAAACGACTGGGGCGTGGCCGCCAACGTGTGGAGCTGCCCGAGCTTCAACGAACTGACACGCGACGGCCAGGACTGCGAACGCTGGAACCTGCTGCACCCCACGGCGGCCGAGCCGCGCGTGGCTTATGTGACGCAGCAACTGTCAGCCCATGTGGGGCCGGTGATTGCATCCACCGACTACATGAAAAACTACGCCGAGCAGATCCGCGCTTTCATCCCCAAAGGCCGCAGCTACAAGGTGCTGGGCACCGACGGTTACGGCCGCAGCGACTTTCGCAGCAAGTTGCGTGAACACTTTGAAGTCAACCGCCACTACATCGTGGTGGCGGCGCTGAAGGCGCTGGCCGACGAAGGCACGGTGCCTTTGACCAAGGTGGCAGAAGCGATCACGCGCTACGGCATCGACACCGAAAAGATCAACCCGCTGTACGCCTGACCACAAAACAACACGGAGACACACATCATGGCCCTGGTCGAAGTGAAGGTTCCGGACATCGGCGACTTCAAGGAAGTGGAGGTCATAGAGCTGCTGGTGAAAGCCGGCGACAGAATAGCTGCCGAGCAAAGCTTGCTGACAGTGGAAAGCGATAAAGCGTCGATGGAGATTCCGTCGTCGCACGCCGGCGTGGTGCAAGAGCTGCGTGTGAAGCTGGGTGACAAGGTGGCGGAGGGCACGGTGGTGCTGTTGCTGGAGGTGGCGGGGGCTGCGGCTGCGCCTGCTGCTGCTTCGCCTGCATCCGCTGCACCCGCTGCGCCCGCAGCGGTGGCCTCGGCACCGGCACCGGCGCCTGCGCCGGCGCCTGCAGCAGCGCCAGCGGCCACCGCTGCGCCTGCCCAAGCCGCCGCCCAGGCGGTCACAGTGGTGGTGCCCGACATCGGCGACTTCGACGAAGTGACCGTGATCGAGGTCTTCGTCAAAGTGGGCGATGGCGTCAAGGTCGAGCAAAGCCTGATCACCGTGGAAAGCGACAAGGCTTCGATGGAGATTCCGTCGTCGCACGCGGGCAGCGTGATCGAGCTGCTGGTGAAGGTGGGCGACAAGGTGAAAAAAGGCTCGCCGGTGCTGGTGTTGCAGGCTGCCGCTGCGCCCACTGGAGCTGTTGCCGCGCCCCTGGCGACCACAGCCGCCACACCAGCGGCATCCGCTTCCGCATCCTCACCCGCACCCGTGGCCGCTGCGCCGCTGCCCGCTGCGGCCGTCTCTGCCGGCGCTGCGCCTGCCGCCGCGGTGCCGGCGCACGCGCCCACCACCGTCAGCAGCAAGTTGCCGCACGCCTCACCGTCCATACGCCGACTGGCGCGTGAACTGGGCGTGCCGCTCGCTGAAGTGCGGGGCTCGGGACCCAAAGGCCGCATCACGCAAACCGACGTGCAGGGCTTCGTCAAGGGTGTGATGGCAGGCGACACACAAACGGCAGCGCAGAAAGCCAAGGCACCAGCCGCCGCTGCATCGGCTGGCGCATCGGCTGGTGCATCGGCTGGTGCAGCGGGCGGGGCCTTCCCAGGCCTGCTGGCCTGGCCGCAAGTGGACTTTTCGAAGTTCGGCGCCATCGAACGCAAAGACCTGAGCCGCATCAAAAAAATCAGCGGCGCCAACCTGCACCGCAACTGGGTTGTTATTCCGCACGTCACCAACCACGACGATTGCGACATCACCGAGCTGGAAGCGTTCCGCGTGCAGCTGAACAAGGAAAACGAAAAGAGCGGCATCAAGGTCACGATGCTGGCTTTCATGATCAAGGCGGCTGTGGCGGCGCTGAAGAAGTTCCCCGAGTTCAACGCCAGCCTGGACGGCGAGCAGATCGTGTTGAAGAACTACTTCAACATCGGTTTTGCCGCTGATACGCCCAACGGCCTGATGGTGCCGGTGATTAAAAACGCCGACCACAAAGGCGTGTTCCAGATCAGCACCGAGATGGGTGAGCTGGCCAAAAAAGCGCGTGACGGCAAGCTGGGCCCGGCCGACATGAGCGGCGGCTGCTTCAGTATCAGCAGCCTGGGCGGCATCGGCGGGCGTTACTTCACGCCCATCATCAACGCGCCCGAGGTGGCCATCATGGGTGTGTGCCGCAGCAGCACCGAACCCAAATGGGATGGTGAAAAGTTCGTGCCGTGTCTGATGCTGCCGCTCAGTTTGAGCTGGGACCACCGCGTGATAGACGGTGCGGCGGCGGCACGTTTCAACGTGTACTTCGGCCAGGTCATGACGGACTTCCGTCGCGTGTTGTTGTAAAGGGGGGGGCGCAAAAAATGGCCATCATCGAAGTGAAAGTGCCCGACATCGGCGACTTCAAGGAGGTTGCCGTCATTGAAGTGCTGGTGGGTGTGGGCGACACCGTGGGGGTGGAACAAAGCCTGATCACGGTGGAAAGCGACAAGGCGTCGATGGAGATTCCGTCGGCCGCTGGGGGCGTGGTGACCGAGCTGCGCGTGAAGGTGGGCGACAAGGTGGGTGAGGGTTCGGTGCTGCTGATGTTGGAGGCGGTGGGTGCTGCCAGCGCTGGTGCTGAGGCTGCGCCTGCTGCGGCGGGTGCTTCACTTGCCCAGATTGCACCCTCACTTGCAGTGCGCATGCCGGCTGACATGCCGGCATCGCTCAGCGGGCTCGCCGCAGGTGGCTCGAAACCCCCGCTTCGCCCCCAACCCTCTCCCTTGAAGGGAGAGGGAGCAAAACTCCCTCTCCCGCTTGCGGGAGAGGGCAGGGGTGAGGGTGTTGCCGTGCCACAGGCTGCCAGCTACGCCGGCGGCGCCGACCTGGAATGCGACATGCTGGTGCTGGGTGCCGGCCCGGGTGGTTATTCGGCGGCGTTTCGTGCCGCCGACCTGGGTTTGAAGACCGTCATCGTCGAACGTTATCCGGTGCTGGGCGGCGTGTGCCTGAACGTCGGCTGCATCCCCAGCAAAGCGCTGCTGCATGTGGCTGCGGTGATGGACGAGGCCACACACATGGCCGACCTGGGTGTCAGTTTTGCGGCGCCGCAAATCGACATGGGCAAGCTGCTGGCGCACAAAAACAAAGTGGTGGGCAAACTCACCGGCGGCTTGGCCGCGATGGCCAAGATGCGCAAGGTTGTGGTGGTCACGGGCGTGGGCACATTTGCCGACCCGCACCATCTGCAAGTGTTGATGGCTGACGGCAAAACGCAGACCATCAAGTTCAAAAACGCCATCATCGCGGCCGGTTCTGAAGCCGTGAAGCTGCCCTTCCTACAGACACCCGAACTTCGGGACGACCCGCGCGTCGTCACCAGCACGGGCGCGTTAGAACTGCGCCAGCGCCCCGCGCGCATGCTGGTCATCGGCGGCGGCATCATCGGCCTGGAAATGGGCACGGTCTACAGCACCCTGGGCGCTCGGCTCGATGTTGTGGAAATGCTGGATGGCCTGATGCAGGGCGCCGACCGCGACCTCGTGAAAGTGTGGCAAAAGCTGAACGCGCCGCGTTTTGACAAGCTCATGCTGAAGACCAAAACCGTGGGCGCGGAGGCCACGGCGGACGGCATTCGTGTGCTGTTTGAAGGCATGGACGGCACCAAGAGCGAAGGCCTGTACGACCTGGTGCTGCAAGCGGTGGGTCGCACGCCCAACGGCAACAAGATTGCGGCCGACAAAGCCGGCGTCGCCGTCACCGACCGTGGTTTCATCGCGGTGGATGTGCAGATGCGCACGAGCGTGCCGCACATCTATGCCATCGGCGACATCGTCGGCCAGCCCATGCTGGCGCACAAAGCGGTGCACGAAGCGCATGTGGCGGCCGAGGTGGCTGCCGGCGACCTGCATGCCCGTTTTGACGCGCGCGTGATCCCCAGCGTGGCCTACACCGACCCCGAGGTGGCCTGGGTGGGCCTGACCGAAGACGAAGCCAGGGCGCAGGGCATCAAGGTCAAAAAAGGCATGTTCCCGTGGACGGCCAGCGGCCGCGCCATTGCCAATAGTCGCGACGAAGGGTTCACGAAACTGCTGTTTGATGATTCCGCTGAAGCGCACGGCCACGGCAAGATTCTGGGCGGCGGCATCGTCGGCACGCATGCCGGCGACATGATCGGCGAAGTGGCACTGGCCATCGAGATGGGCGCCGACGCAGTGGACATCGGCAAAACCATACATCCGCACCCCACGCTGGGTGAAAGCATAGGCATGGCAGCCGAAGTGGCGCATGGCAGCTGCACGGACTTGCCGCCGGTGCGTCGTTGAGGCCGGCTGGCGGTTGATTCAGCCGTCAGTAGGGCTCATTGGCGGGTGGCGCCCTGCGGCGATATTCAGGCCGCTTGCAGCAGCGGCCCCAGCAGCGGCGGCGCCAGGTCAAGTATCTGGGCGTCGCGGGTCAACAAGACCATGCGCTCGGCACGCGCCGTGCCGACCAGGATGCGGTCAAAGGGGTCGCCATGCAGGGCGTCCAGGGCGAGACCGTTTTCCACGTGCTCGCCAGTGATGGGCAGCAGCTTCATGCCCGCGCGGCCGATGTGCTCGCACAGCGTGCGGCTGTCCACCAGCACCTTGCCGCGCATTTGTTTGATCAGAATTTCCCACAGCGACAACGCACTGACATGAATGTCCTCGGTCAACAGCAACGCCTTGGTACGCTCTGAAAGTTTGCGCGGTTGGGCCAGCGCCCAGATGACAACGTGGGTGTCTAACAAATAGCGCTTCATGGCAGGCCCGTGCCACTGCGTTTGCTGCGGCCCGCCCGGGTGCCAGTTTTTTTCAATGCTGCAGTTTCAGTTGCAGTTTTGGCGGCGGTTTTGTTGGCAGTTTTGGCGGCAGTTTTGAATGTTGCGGGCGGCACGGTGTAAGCACCTTGCGGTTGCATCACCCGCAGTTCGCGGCGCTGCAGGTTGCCCCACAAGTCGGCGGCAGCTTCGGCATCGGC
>JAYUPP010000116.1:0-4486 GCA_043760045.1 Betaproteobacteria bacterium | reverse complement strand
GGTCTTCAACGCCGCCAGGTTGCGCTTGACGTAGGCCGGGTCGCGCGCGAAGTAGGTCGACACAGTGGTCATGGGCAACAGGTTGATGCCGGTGATCTGGCGCGGGTCGTCTGTCCACCAGGTGTTGTGGGCGTACTTGGCGCCAAACAACATGCTCACGTCGGGGTTCTGGTATTCCGGCGCAAAAACCTGCCTGTACAGGTCGAACCATTAGTGCTGCACGGCTTCGGTTTCGGTGGCCAGCAGCCAGATGCCCAGGTCACGCAGCGCAGCGTCGCCCGTGACCTCGCCCCACAGGATGAGCCCGGCCCAGGCGTTCAGCGCTTCAGAGGACGATTCCTGGTTGTTGCCCTGTTCACCCAGGCCGATGCCCGAGGCCCAGGAATGCCCCTCATAAACATCGAAGTTGCGCAGGAACGGAAAGTCGGCACGGCCGCGCTCGGGCGTGGCAATGTCCTTGATCAACAAGTCCACCATGCCGCCCCAGCGCTCTTTCGCCGCCCAGGCAGGATCGCGCAGCGCAATTTCGGCCACCGCGCGTATCCAGTAGCCGTAGTGGAAGTGGTGGTCGTTCATCTGCACGACGCTGAAATATTCCTCGGGGTAGGACACCACGGTGCCGGCGGCCTGGTCCCAGTGGAAATAAGCCTTGTTGTCCTGGCCCGAAAACCACGCTTCGATGCGTGTTTTCAGCAGCGCCAGCAGGCGGTCGCGGCCTTCAGTGTCGCCTTGCGCTTCAAACACGTCCATCAGCTTGACGATGCGCAGCAAGCCCTTGCCCTGCCAGTAGGGCCCCTTGCCAATTTCCAACATCATGCGGCGTGCATTGCGGGCGTCAACGATCATCACGTCGCGCAGTTCAGCGCTGCGGCCGGCGGCTGCCACTGCAGGCCAGTAAGGCACAAAGCCGGTGTAGCGGGTGGTGGTCTTGAAGCTGTTGGTGGCCAGCAGCCTGAGCTTGCCGCGCACGGTGTCATAGGCCGGGCCCAGACCGCCTTCGACGCTGGCGTTGTTGAACCAGTGGTGTGGGTACAAGGCCTGCAGGGCACCGGCGTTGTCGCCCTCCATCGCCCGTGTGCGGGTGTTGAAGGTGGTCTCGACGGCGCCGCTGCCCCCGTTCACCGCCCATACGGCCTGCGTGTCGGTGATGAAGCTGTAGGCGTGCTTGCTCAGCAGCGCCAAGGTGCTGGCCTGTTCGTCGGGCAAGGCTGCGGCCGTGAAGTAGCCCTTGCCTGCTGGCAGGTGGCCGACCCATTCGGTGGCCGACACCGGCTGCCAGTGCACACCCGTGGGGCCGAACAGCGCGTATGCAGTGCCCTTGACACGCAGCAGCAGTGTGCGCGGGTCGGCCACCGGCAGGCGTTCGCCCGCCGCCGGCAGTCGCACACGCACGTCGCCCCGCCCCAATTGAAACTGTGCATAAGGGCTGCCGTGCGCCACCGTGGCGGTGAAGACATCGGCGCCAGCCGCCATGCCGATATCGATGGCCCAATCGCTGGCCCGCAGCAGCTGCGCGCGGCCGGGCTGGAAGGCCAGTGGCGAAATCAGCAGCGCGTCTTGATGGGCGTAGTGGATCTCGACATCGCGGCGTTCGGTGGGCACTACAGTTTTGCGCGGCAGCGCCATTTCCAGGCCCGCCGGCGTGGGGCGGAAGCTCAAGGGTTGCGCGTAGATGTTTTCTGGCTGGTCGCTGAAAACCAGCGACGAATACCACTGGTTGGTGGGCACCGCCAGCTTGCGCTGCGCGTCGCCCCGGTGCGGCGCGGCGGGCACCGCCGCGTCGCTGCCACGCGGCTTGAGCGTGACCGCACCGGCGCCAACCGGCAGCAGGCTCACCTGGGCCTGCGCCATCAGAGGCAACAGCGGCAACAGCGCCAGCAAGCCGGCACCCAGGCGCGCCCGCACGTGCCGCGCAGCGCCAGCAGCTGCCACCGTTGTGATTGCTTTTGACATCATGAAACGGACCTCCGCACGCCACGCCCGGCTGCTACGAGCATTGTTCATGAAAGCGCTTTCAAGACACGCTGGCATTTACCCGCAGGGGCAGGCTGCGGCACGGGCAGGGCGCGGCGCACCGTGACCGCCTTCGCGCCCACCTTCGCGCCCACCTTTGCACCAACCTTTGCGCCAACCGTAACGCCAACCTTTGCGCCAACCTGACCGTCAACCTGAGCCCCAGCCATCGCGCCAGCGCCCTGTGCAAGGCACGCGACGAGGGAAAACACGCAGCCCGCCTGGATTGACGCCGGCTGGCCCGCCAGACTATTCTGTGAAAGCGCTTTCAAGAGGTTCTCATGTTCAAGCCCTTTTTCCGCCAGCGGCCCGCCCAGCCCCCGCACACCCCGGAGGCGCCATTCCGGGGCCTGCAACGGCTGCGTCACGCTGCACTGGCCGCCAGCCTGTGCGCCGCCGGGCCTGCCAGCGCCATCGATTTCGGCCCCTTCAGCCTCACCGGTTTTGGCAAAGCCGAAGTGCAGCGCGGCACCCACATCTGCACCGATTGCCAGCGCGAGTTGGGCGAAAACCGGCACCGCCTGTGGGCTGACGACATCGTCTACGGCAAACGCTACGGCACCGAAACCACCCACATCACCCTGGCCCAGCCTTATCTGGGCGCCAAGTTCAACCTGGGTGGCGGCTTCCAGTTGCAGGGCTTGCTCAGCCAGCGCTGGCGCGACGGCGAGGTGGACCTGCCGGGCTGGCTGTACGAACGCAACATCGCCATCAGCCATGAAGACTATGGCAGCCTGCGCGTGGGCGCGATGACCACCCGCAGCTGGAGCGTGGCCGACTACCCCTACGGCACCAACGTGGGCGTGTCTGACGCCTGGGGCAGCAGCGGCGCCGCCTACGGCTTGCTGAGCAAGGCCGTGCGCTACATGAGCCGCAAACTGGATGTGCTGGAAGGCGACCTGGTGCTGGAAGTGACACACGACCAAGGCAAGCGCGGCTGGAAAAAGAACAAGCCGCGCTTCTGGGAGGTTTATGCGCAGTATGTAAAAGGCGACCTGGTGCTGGATGCGATGGCGCAGGTTGCGCGCAACGGCGAACCGGTGGGCTGGGGGCACGCACCCTTTGGTGGGCTGACACCCTTCCCGGCCGACGACAGCAAGCTCGGTGGCAGCGGCCAGAGCATGGCCATGGCCATGGCGCGCTACCAACTCAGCAGCCTGTGGGAAATCTCCGGCGGGCTGCGCTTTAACCGTTGGAGCGGCGCCTATGCCGTGCAGACCACCGCCGGGCCGCAGGCCCAGTGGAACAGCATGTTCAACGTCGACTGGGGCGGCAGCCTGAACGGCGTGCCCAACCCGGGCTACGCTGCCACCTCTGAAGACCTGATGCTGGGCCTGCGCTACCGCACGGGCCCATGGACCGCCAGCACCGGCATGGTCTACCTGGGCAAGGCCGACACCGACAACCCCAGCGAACGCGGCCAGAGCAACACACTGACCATCAACACCGTGGGCCTGAACTACGCTTTTGGCAACGGCCTGCAGGCCTACGGCATGGCGGGCATGGTGCACTACGGGCGCAAGGGGCAGGCGCCGCTGTCGATGCCGGCACACAACGCCTTCACCAACGTCGATTCCCGCGTGGCCACACGCGGCAACTGGTTCGGTGGCGGTGTCGTCTACACCTTTTGAAGGCACACACCATGAGCACCCACCGCACCGGCGCCGCGCAGCGCAACCCGCAGGGCCGCGTCTCGAACGCGATCCGCGCCGCCTTCACCACCACAGCTATCACCACCGCCGTCACCCTGGCCAGCAGCCTGGTGCTGCTCAGCGCCTGCGGCGGCGGCAGCGACAGCGGCGGCTACACGCCGTCGCCGCTGTCGGTCACGCAGCAACGCCCGCTGTCCAGCGCCTTCACCACGCGCACCGCAATCAGCTATTCGCCTTACCGCACAGCGGCCGCGGAAGCCGACCTGGGCCGCGAAGTCATCACGCCAGCGAATGTGTTGCAAGACCTGCAGCTCATCCGTGCCAGTGGCATCGGCATGATCCGCTTGTTCAGCAGCCGGGCATTTGCCGAGACGGTGCTGAACGTGATACGCGACCACAACCTGGACCTGAAGGTGATGCTCGGCGCTTACGTCAACCCGGCCAGCAGCACGGCCGCCGAAGCCGACAACCAGGCCGAACTGGCCAAGGCCATCGCCCTGGCCAACGGCCACCGCGCCAGCGTTGAAGCGGTGAGCGTGGGCAACGAAACCATGGTGCAGTGGTCCACGCACAAGGTGGACGTGGCGGTGATGGCGCGTTACCTGCTGCAGGTGCGCAGTGCCATACAACAGCCTGTCACCACCGACGACAACTGGCTGTTCTGGGCCAGCGTGCCGAAAGCCATAGCCGAGGTGGTGGACTTTGCCGCAGTGCATACCTATCCGCTGTTAGATACGTTTTACGACCCGCTGCTGTGGGACTGGCGTTTCAAGGCCACGGCGGCCAACCAAAGGCCCGCCGCCATGGTGGCCGGGGCGGTG
>JAYUPP010000115.1:0-4509 GCA_043760045.1 Betaproteobacteria bacterium | reverse complement strand
TGCGCACGTCGCCGCAGTTGGCGGGCGCTGCCCCGTTGGCAACCGGTGTGGCAGCTTGCAACACGGGGTTGTGCAGCCATTCCATCGGCCGCCGCTTGTCGCTGAAGCTGGCCCTCTTCACGATGGCAGTGCTGAGCGTGCTGTTTTCCTTTACCTGGTTCGGTGTCGGCATGTTGATCGAGGAGCGCAACACGCAAGACCTGCATGCGCGCTGCGAACTGCTGGACGAAGTGCTGACGCTGGAAGCGCGCGCTGGTGGCGAAGCGGCCGTGCTGCAGCGCTTGAAAGCCGATGCGCCCATGCGTGCCAACTCGCGCCTGCAGGTCTGGCGCGCCGACCAGTCACTGCTTTTTGCCGACCCGCTGTCAGCCAGCGCCGAAGGTTCCCGCCACCTGCAGGTGGACCGCATCCATGTCGTGGCGCCTGCGCTGGCCGGTGGGCAACTGCTGGTGGACTACACGGTGGACTTCGCGCGCGACGCTGCCATCGGGCGCCGCTGGGGCTGGCTGTTGATCCTGGCCACGCTGGCCGCCGGCGCCGTGGTGTCGGTGGGTGCGCGCTGGCATGTGCAGCGCCAACTGCGCCCGCTGCATGCGCTGGCCGCGCAAACACGGGCCATGTTGCCGGGCAAGCTGGACCAGCGGCTGACGCTGGCCGACCCGGCTGAAGAGCTGCTGCCGTGGATCGAGCAGTTCAACGCGCTGATGGCGCGGTTGGAGCAGTCTTATGCGCAGCTGGAAGGCTTCAACGCCGACGTGGCGCACGAACTGCGCACGCCGTTGGCCAACCTGATGGGGCAAACCGAAGTGGCGCTGTCGCGCCCGCGCCCGGTGGCCGAGCTGCAAGACACCCTGGAGTCCAACCTGGAAGAGATGCAGCGGCTGTCGGCGATGGTCAACGACATGTTGTTCCTGTCGCAAGCCGACCGCGGCGCCGTGGCGCGGCGCGGTGCACCGGTGAGCCTGGCCGCGCTGGCGCGGCAGGTGGTGGAATTCCACGAAGGTGCGCTGGACGATGCGGGCCTGCAACTGCGCGTGGACGGTGACGCGTTGCTGCCGGTGGACGAGTCGCTCGTCAAGCGTGCGCTGTCCAACCTGCTGGGCAACGCCACCCGTTTTGCAGAACACGGCAGCACGGTGGTGGTCAGCATCGCGCATGAGGCCGGCCAGGACGTGCGGGTGGAAGTCTGCAACCAGGGCCCGGCCATTGCACCCGACGCGCTACCGCGCCTGTTCGACCGTTTTTTCCGCGCCGATGAATCGCGCTGTTGTGATGGCAATGAGCAGCATCACGGCCTCGGCCTGGCCATCGTGGCGGCCATAGCGCGCATGCACGCCGGCCGCACCGTGGCGGCTTCAGCCGGCGGCACCACGCGCGTGGGTTTTACTTTGGCGCGCGCTTGACGTTGACGTTAACGGTGACGGTGACGGTGACGGTGACGGTGACGGTGACGGTGATTTTGCTTGCCGCCACAGCAGTGCCAGCGCCGCCGCCACCAGCAGTGCGCTGCCCGGTTCGGGCACCGGTGCGGTGGTGCCCGGGTCGACGTCGGCCACGATGCTCAGGTTGTCGAAAGCGGCATAACCGCCGCGCAGCAGGTCGATGCGCAAAATGACGTTGCCGTTGGTGTTGCCCAGGGCGTCGAGCGCCGCCACATGGTTGCTCCAGTTGAAGGTGTTCTGGTTGGGCGACACAAGGCCGGTGACGTCGATGAACGACAAGGCCGTGCCAGCACCCAGGCCGCTGGCGCCGCCGGGGTTGTCGAACAGCGACATACGGAAGATCGGCGCCAGCCCGCCGCTCGGCACAAAAGGGCCACCCCAGCGGTCGAGGTCGATCGACGAGATGTCCAGCTGCACATTCAGGAAGCGGTTGGCCGCGACGTTGAACGACAGGCCCAGAAGGTCGTTTTGCGCGTCGGACAACATGCCCGCCACATAGCGGCCGGCGCGTGCCTGCGGGTCCAGGAAGCCAGTGTTCCAGGCTTGTGTGCCGCCCACGAGCAAGGTTTCCACCGTGAAGTCCTGGCTGAAGACAAACCCGGGCGGTTGGTTGCTGTACAGCTGGTTGATGGTGCGGAAGATGTTGACGTCGCCCCCGTCATTGACGAAGTTGACCGGGTTTTCGAAGTTCTGCTGGTACAGCACGGTAGGCACGGCCAGCGCCGGCAGGGTTGCACTCAGCGCGGCCGCAACAGCAGCGGTGCACAGGGCCAGTTTGGCGGGCGACGTGGGGCTCATGGCAAAGTCCTCGGGTGGGCGGTTTGATGTTGCAGGCGCGAACATAGGGCACTCGGACGGTATCGTCCATCCCTCGTTCGGGCCGTCAACCGCTGAGCTTTCCAACGTGCTGCGTGGGCAGGCTGCGGCGGGAAGGGCCGGTGGCCGCTCGGTGGCTGTTCGGCCGGCCGGCAGGGTGCTGTAGCTGCAAAAGAGCCCGCGTTGCAGCCACGGCCGCTGCCTCACCGCCGCGCCCGGGCGTGCTTGCCAAGACCGAACCCGTGGCCACCGGCGCAGCGCGGCTCTTGCGGCGCGCGGCACACGGCTTCGGTGGTGTTGGCTTTGCACAGGCAGGGCGGGCAGCCGTCTTCAACTGATTCTGGCGCTGGCTGCTTCGCTCTTGCAAAGGCGCCGCAATCGCCATGCCCTTGCGCTCTGCCGACCGGGGGCCGAAGCCTAGAATTCCCCGCCTTCAACCCTTGAAGGCCTGCATGTCGTCCGGTGTGATTCGAATTCGCGGTGCGCGCCAGCACAACCTGAAAAACCTGAACCTCGACATCCGCACCGGTGAATTCACGGTCGTCACCGGCCCCAGCGGCAGTGGCAAAAGCAGCCTCGTGTTTGACACCCTGTATGCCGAAGGCCAGCGGCGTTATGTAGAAACTTTCAGCGCCTACGCACGCCAGTTTCTCGACCGCATGGACCGGCCCGCCGTAGACCGTGTGGACGGCGTGCCGCCGGCGATAGCGATCGATCAAACGAACCCGGTGCGCACCAGCCGCAGCACGGTGGGCACGATGACCGAGCTGAACGACCACCTGAAGCTTTTGTTCGCGCGTGCCGCTCAGTTGTATGACCAGCAAACCGCGCTGCCGGTGCGCCACGACACGCCCGAGACCATCTATGCCGACCTGCAGCGGCGCGCTGCGACTTGCGGCGACCCGCGCCTGGTGTTCACCTTCCCGGTGGCGCTGCCTGCCGACACCACGGCCGAGCAGCAGGAACAGTGGCTGTCGGCCAGCGGCTTCACACGGGTGCAGGCCGAGCGTGTAGAGGGCACACAGAAAATCATCGATGTCGTGGCCGACCGGCTGCGCATCGCCGGCGCAGAAAAAGTGCGCGTGATGGAAGCCATCGAACTGGCGCTGAAACGCGGCGGCGGGCGGCTCGATGTGGTGGTGAACGCCGAACCCGGCAGCACCGAAGCACCGACCGCTGAACAACGCTGGCGCTACAGCACCGGCCTGCACTGCCCGGAGAGCAACCAGCGTTATGCCGACCCACAGCCGGCGCTGTTCAGCTTCAACAGCGCTTACGGCGCCTGCGAAACCTGTCGCGGCTTCGGTCGCGTCATTGGTGTGGACATGGGCCTCGTGATTCCCGACGTGCGCAAAACGCTGCGCAGCGGCGCCATCAAACCGATGCAAACCCCCGCCTGGGCCGACTGCCAGCGCGACCTGCTGAAGTACGCCGGCGAAGCCGGCATTCCGCGCGACACGCCTTGGGGCCAACTGACGCCGCCGCAGCGTGCATGGGTGCTGGGTGGCACCCCCAACTGGGCCGGCAATTGGAACAAGCAGTGGTATGGCGTGCGCCGCTTCTTCGAGTATCTGGAAAGCAAGGCCTACAAGATGCACATCCGTGTGCTCTTGTCGAAGTACCGCAGCTACACGCCGTGTGGCAGCTGCGGCGGTGCGCGGCTGAAGACCGAAGCCTTGCTGTGGCGTATGGGCTCAAAGGCCGACGCCGATGGGGTGCTGCCGCCAGCGAAACGCTTCATGCCCGTGGGCGTGCAGTGGCAACGCCATCAGCTTGAAGTCCTGCCCGGCCTGTGCCTGCATGACCTGATGCAGCTCAGCATCGAACGCGTGCGGCGTTTCTTCGATGGTGAACCTGACCCCCAAGACGCCTTCGGCGTCGCCCCCCCGGGGGGGCGCCCGCTGCTTGGGGCGGCCCTGCGCGGCTTGAACCTGCCCAGCACGATGCTGGACGATGCCCTGAAACTGCTGCTGGACGAAGTGCGCACGCGCCTGAAATACCTGTGTGACGTGGGCCTGCAATACCTGACGCTGGACCGCCAGAGCCGCACCTTGAGCGGCGGCGAGGTGCAGCGCATCAACCTGACCACGGCGCTGGGCACCAGCCTTGTAAACACCCTCTTTGTGCTGGACGAGCCCAGCATCGGCCTGCACCCGCGCGACATGAACCGCATCGTGCAGGCCATGCACCGCCTGCGCGACGCCGGCAACACGCTGGTGGTGGTGGAACACGACCCGGCCGTGATGCTGGC
>JAYUPP010000114.1:0-4510 GCA_043760045.1 Betaproteobacteria bacterium | reverse complement strand
GCTGCTGCACGACTGGCGCGAGCGCGCCCTCCAGCTGGAGCGGCACGCGGCAGGGGCGGTGATCGGGCAGGAGCGCGTGATCCGCCTGGTCACGACGGCGGTGTTCGCGCGCGGCCATGTGCTGCTGCAGGGCGACGTGGGTGTGGGCAAGACCACGCTGCTGCGCGCCTTCGCGCACGTGTTGGGCGGCGCCTACGCACGCACCGAAGGCACCATCGACCTCATGCCCGGCGACTTGATCTACTACACCTACATCAGCGCCGAAGGCCGCCCGGCAGTGGAGGCCGGGCCGCTGATTCGCCATGGCGAAGACCTGGCCATCTTTTTCTTCAACGAGATCAACCGCGCACGCCCGCAGGTGCATTCACTGTTGCTGCGCGTGATGGCGGAAAAAAGTGTCTCCGCCTTCAACCGCGAATTCCACTTTCCGCACCTGCTGGTGTTTGCCGACCGCAACCGGGTGGAACGCGAAGAGACGTTTGAAATCAGCGCGGCGGCGCGTGACCGCTTCATGATGGAAGTGACCATAGCCGCGCCGACCAGCGACGCCGAACGCAAAGAACTGATCTTCAACCCGCGGTTTCACGACACCGACAGCCTGGTGGCCGAGCTGCCCGCCGCGATGCTGGATTACCGCGAACTGGGCACCGTGGCGCAGGCCATCCAGCGCACGGTGCAGTCATCAGACGCGCTGCAAAACTATGCGCTGGCACTGTGGCGCGCCACGGCTGCGCCGGCCGACTTCGGCGTGCAGCTGAGCGACGTCGACACCCGCCGCCTGATGCTGGCTGGCGCCAGCCCGCGCGGCATGAGCATGCTGCTGCGTGCCGCGCGGGTGGCGGCCTGGCTGCAGGGGCGCGGCTACGTGGCGCCTGAAGATGTGCAGGCCGTGTTTGTGGAAACACTGGCGCACCGGCTGGTGTACCAACCCGTGTATGAACTGCGCCGGCATGAAATATCACCCGCGCTGATGGCGGCGCTGCTGGCCAGCGTGGCAGCGCCCTAACACCGCAACGATGCCGCAAGCAGCTTTGGCCGTGCCCGAAATTCACTACCGCGCCCGGCATCCGGCGGCCGGCTACTTTCCGGGCCACCACCGCAGCCGCAGCGGCGACAACGGTTTCGAGTTCCGCAGCCACGCGCGCTTGTTGGACGCGCCCGACCCGCGCCGGCTTGATCTGCACGCCAGCTTGCGCGACCCGTTTTGCGCCGACGGCCAATGGCAGGTGCGCGTCTACAGCCAGCGCAAGGCGATGCCGGTGGTGATGCTGGTGGACCTGTCGGCGTCGATGGGGTTTGTGGGCGCGCAGCGCAAGCTGGACGTGGTGGCCGACTTCACCGAAAGCCTGGCCTGGTCGGCCTGGCGCACCGGCGACCGGTTTGGTTTTGTCGGCTGCGACAGCGCCGTGCGCAGCGACTTCTTTTTGCCGCCCACCCGGGCCAGCGGCGCGGGCGCGCCGCTGGTGCAGGCGCTGCGCACCTGGCAGCCGCAGGGTGGCAGCGCAGCGGGCCGGTCAGCGCAGGGTTTGCTGCAGGCGGCTGAACACCTGGGCCGGCAACGTGCGCTGGTGTTTGTGTTGTCCGACTTTCACGGCCCGCAGCCGCAGTGGCAGGCCGTGCTGTCCAGCCTGGCCCTGCACGAGGTGGTGCCGGTGGTGCTGTGGGACGCGCAGGAATTTGCGCTCAGTGCAGCACGCGGCTGGCTGCAGGTGGCCGACCCTGAAACCGGCGCGCAACACCTGGTGTGGTGGCGCCCGGCCTTGCGTGCACGCTGGCTGGCCAGCTTGCAGGCACGGCGCCAGGAACTGCTGCGGACTTTTGCAGCACACGCCTTGAAGCCGCTGTTTGTGCAGGGTCGTTTTGACGCCGACGCGGTGACGCGGCACTTTCATTCATGAAGTGCGCTGCAGCGCCGGTGCTTGTTCTGCTGGCCCTTGCAGGCTGCGCAAGCCCGTCGTTGGCCGCCAACGAGACCGCGCAATTGACCGCAAAAACCGATGAGCCGCGCGCTTACGGTTACCAGGTGGGCGACCTCATCACACGCGACACCACCGTGTGGGTGCCGCAGGGCCTGCAGCTCGACACCGCTTCGCTGCCCACCGCCGGGCGCGTCGGTCACACCTTCGAGTTGCGCCGCGTGCGCTGGCAGCCGCTGGCCTCCACCGTGTTCACAAACCGGCCGCAAACGCCGCACCAGTTGCTGTTGCAGTATCAGGTGTTTCTGTCGCCACGGGCCGTGCGCACGCTGGAGCTGCCGCCCATCACGCTGCGTTTTACCGGCACCCCGCGTGCACAAGACCTGCGCATCGACGCCTGGCCGGTGACGGTGGCGCCGCTGGTGCCGGCAGAGGTGTCGGCGCGCACGGGCCTGGGCGAAATGCAGCCCGATGCCGCGCCGCCGCTGCTGCACACCCAGCCCGCCACCACACGCCTCACCGTCTACGCCAGCGCTGCGGCGTTGCTGCTGGCGTGGTTGGCCCACATCTACGGTGTGATGCCTTGGCTGGCGCGCCGCCAGCGGCCATTTGAACAAGCCTGGCGGGCGCTCAAAACCATGCCCGCCGACAACACACCGCAGGCGCAGCGCGCCGCCTTGCAAACGCTGCACCAGGCCTTGAACCGCAGCGCCGGGTCGGTGCTGTTTGAACACAGCGTGGACGGTTTTGTGTCCGCCCAGCCGCGTTACGCGCCGCTGCGCGACGACTTGCTGCGGTTTTTCCAGCACTCGCGCCGCAACTTTTTTGGCCCTCAAACGGCAGCGGCGGCGGCAAGCCCGGCCGGCCACGGCGCCGACCCCGACCCGGCTGCGCTGACGGCCTTCGTCAGCGCCCTGTGCCGCCGCTGCCGCGACGCCGAAAGGGGCACGGCATGAACACGACGCTGCTGGCCTGGCCGCCCGGTTTGCCCCACCTGGGTTTTGACAACGCGGCCTGGTTATGGCTGCTGCCGCTGGCGCTGTGGCCGCTGTGGCCCCGCCTGGGTGCGGCCGCTGCGCTGCTGCACAACACCTGGGCCGCGCAATTGCCGCGCGACCGCTGGTCCAGCGCACTGAACGCGCTGCTGCGCGGCGCCACGGTGGTGGCCATCGCAGCGGCGGTGTTGGCCATGGCCGGCCCCTACCGGCCCGAAGACACCGTGGAACGTGTCGGCCAGGGCGCTGAAATTGTGCTGCTGCTGGACCGCAGCCGCAGCATGGACGAACGGTTTGCCGGCGGCCGCGCCACCGGCGCTGCACCCAAAGGCACCGGCCCCGAAGCGCTGGACTACTACATGAAACTGCGCGATTCCGGCACCCGCGACAGCAAAGGCAAAGTGGCGCGCCAGATGCTGGCCGAATTTGCCGCCCAGCGCAGCGCAGACCGTTTTGCCATGCTGGTGTTCAGCACGCTGCCGATACGGGTGCTGGACTTCACGCAGAAGGCCGAGGTCATTCAAGCCGCCATCACGGCAGGCGACGTGGGCCGGGGCCTGGCCGACACCGACATCGGCGTGGCGCTGCTCGCTGCGCTGGCCTCGTTTGAAGACCGCGCTTACACCGGTTCGCGCCTCATCCTGCTGGTGTCAGACGGCGGCGACCACCTGGACGTGGACACCCGCGAGCGCGTCGCTTACCTGGCGCGCAAACATCGCGTGGCGCTGTACTGGATCTACATCCGCGCCAACACCAGCCCCGGCCTGATGCTCAGCGCCAGCGAACCCCCCGCCAACGCCGACACCGTGCCTGAATATTTTCTGCACCGCTACTTTCAAACATTAGGCACTCCCTACCGCGCCTATGAAGCGGAGAACCCACAGGCACTGCAAAAGGCCATCGCCGAGGTGAACCGGCTGGAAAACCTGCCCATCACCTACCAAGACGTGCTGCCCCGGCGCGACCTGACGGCCGGGTGTCTGGGTGCGGCCTTGGCCGCCGTGCTGCTGCTGCTGGCGGCCAGCCGGATGGAGATCAAAACATGGGCTTGAGCGGCGCGCCACAGCCACCCCACCCGGCGCCACCGCGCCGCGGGTGGCACAGGCTGCGCGCCGCAAGCGTCACGCCGCGCACCACCCGCACGCTGTGGCTGCTGCTGGCGCTGCTGGCCCTGGCCGCTGCCGTGGACGGCGCGCGGCTGCTGCAACACGAGCGCTGGAATGTGTTGATCACGTCGGGCGCAACGCCCACCGATGCCGAGGCTGCCGACGTACCCGAGTTGCGTTTTGCCATCGCACAGGCCCACGCGGCCAGCGGCGTTGTCAGCGGAGCAAGCAGTGCATCAAGCAGCGCAGCAAGCAGTGCAGCGAGTAGTGCATCAAGCAGCGCATCAAGCAGCGCAGCAAGCAGCAGCCCCCCTGCGGGCGCCGCCAACCGCGACGAAGAAGCAGCGTTGAACCGCTACCGCACGCTGCAAGGCGACAGCGTGTTGGGCCAGGCCGCGCGGTTCAACAGCGCCAACCTGCTGCTGCGCCAGGCGCTGCGCTTGCACGCCGACGACCAACGCGGCCAAGCCGTGCCGCTGGTGGAACTGGCCAA
>JAYUPP010000113.1:0-12366 GCA_043760045.1 Betaproteobacteria bacterium | reverse complement strand
CTAGGGCATTGCATGCTGCGCGTGAACCCACCCAGGGCACAGGCTGCGGTCTGGGGTCAACCCCCGGCCTGCGGCACCTTCGGCTCGCCCACCCGCTCAACGGCCCGCTCAGCCACCCGCTCGGCCACCCGCTCGGCAATCGCACGCCCCACGTCGCTGGTGCTGGCGCGGCCGCCCAGGTCGGGCGTGCGCGGTGCGTGCGGGTCTGTGAGCAGCGCTTCTATGGCCGAAAACACGGCATCGTGGGCGTCGCGATGGCCTAAAAAATCCAGCATCAGCGCGGCCGACCAGATCTGGCCAATTGGGTTTGCCAATGACTTCCCTGCAATGTCGGGCGCCGAGCCGTGCACCGGCTCGAACAGGCTGGGCCACTGGCGGGTCGGGTTCAGGCTGGCCGACGGTGCGATGCCGATGGTGCCGGTGCAGGCCGGGCCCAGGTCGGACAGGATGTCGCCAAACAGGTTGCTCGCCACCACCACGTCAAAGTGCTGTGGCCGCTGCACGAAGTGCGCGGTCAGGATGTCGATATGGAACTGGTCGACCTGCACATCAGGAAATTGCGCCGCCATCAAAGCCACCCGTTCGTCCCAGTAAGGCATGGTGATGGCGATGCCGTTGCTTTTGGTGGCCGATGTCAGCTTGCGGCGCGGCCGGCGCAGCGCTTGCTCAAAAGCGTAGCGCAGCACACGGTCCACACCATGGCGTGACATCACGGTTTCCTGCACCACCACTTCACGTTCGGTGCCCTCGAACATGCGCCCGCCGATGGCCGAGTATTCGCCTTCGGTGTTCTCGCGCACGATCAGCATGTCGATGTCGCCGGGCTTCAGGGCCTGGCCCTGGCGGTCCACCAAAGGGCTGCGGATGCCGGGCATCAGCCGCGCCGGGCGCAGGTTGATGTACTGGTCGAACTCGCGGCGGAATTTGATCAGGCTGCCCCACAGCGAGATGTGGTCGGGCACGGTGGCTGGCCAACCGACGGCGCCGAAAAAGATGGCGTGATGGCCGCCGATCTGGTCTTTCCAGTTGGCCGGCATCATGCTGCCGTGTTGGGCGTGATAGGCGCAACTGGCGAAGTCGAAGTGGTCAACTTCCAGCGTGATGCCAAACCGGCGCGCCGCAGCGTCCAGCACGCGCAGGCCTTCGGGGACCACTTCGGTGCCGATGCCGTCGCCGGCGATGGCAGCTATGCGGTGGGGGGTGGTCATGGTGCGGACATCCTGTGCTGGGGTTGGTTTCGGGGTGGCGCGACAAGGATAAGGCCAGCTTAGAGCGGCCATTTCCGCGCACGGGCAGCGGCGCTGCTTGGGCACCATCACGGGTATGAAAAAAACCCGTGGTCACGACGCGCGGCCGTGAACCATGGCGCAGCCCCTGATGGCCCCACCGCGCGTTCCAGCGCCCGCAACTGCGCACCCCGGCGCTGCCGAATCTGCGCCTGCGCGTTTGCACGCTGAAGCGCCCGCGTTAGCGCCACCCCGTGCTGCACAGCCCGCCCCCGCACCACCGCCGCAGCTGTCGCGCAGCGGCCTCGTGTTGCGGCTGCAGGCGCGGGCGCTCGAACACGAACGGTTTGGCGCTGCGGCCACCGCAGTGGTCACTGAAATGGCGCTGTTGCTGCACTGCGAAAGGGTGAGCGTTGGCTTCCATCACCAGGGCCGGGTGCGGGTGGCTGCGCTGTCGCATGGCGGCGACATTCAACAGCAGCAGACCCTGGTGCGCCAGCTGGGTGCGGCCATGCACGAGGCGCTGGACCAGCACAACCTGATCGTGCACCCGATGCCGCGCAACAGCGCGCCGGGCCTGACGCTGGCGCACGCCGAGCTGGCGCGCAGCAACGGCCGCCTGCCCATCTGCACCGTGCCCATCACCAGCCGCGGGCGGCTGTATGGCGCCTTCTTGCTGGAACGCCGCGCCGGCATCGACCTGCACACGCTGGAAGCGGCCAAAGACGCCGCCAGTTTCATCGGCCCGCTGCTGGAACTGAAACACCGGCTGAACCAGCCGCTGGCCGGGCGCATGGCCGACTCCGTGGCACCGCCGGGCCGGCGCATCGGGCCCTGGGTGCTGCGCCTGCCGGTGCTGGTGGCAGGCGCCACAGCGCTGCTGCTGGCGGTGCTGGCGGTGTGGCCCACCACCTTTCGTGTGCTGGCACCGGCGCGGGTGGAAGGCGCCGGCCAGCGGGTGGTGGCCGCACCCGTGGACGGCTTTGTGCAGAGCGTGGCGGTGCGCCCGGGCGAAACGGTGAAGGCCGGGCAACTGCTGCTGACGCTGGAAGACCGCGACCTGGCGCTGGAGCGCGACAAGTGGGCCGCCGAAGCTTCGCAGCTGGACAAGGTGTACCGCGAAGCGCTGACCCAGGACGAAGCCGCTGCCATCGTGCTCGCGCGTTCGAAGTTCGAACAGGCGCAGTCGCAGCTGTCCCTGGTGCAGCGGCAGATGGCGCGGGCGCGCATCACCGCGCCGATGGACGGCGTGGTGCTCACCGGCGACCTGTCGCAGGCCGTCGGCAGCCCCGTCAAACGTGGCCAGGAACTGATGACGGTGGCGCCCGGCCAGCGCTTTCGCATCGTCGCCGAGGTGGACGAACAAGATGTGGCGCTGCTGCAAGTGGGCCAGCAGGCGCAGGTGATGTTTGGTGCGCTGGTGGGCCACACGGTGCCATTGCAGATCAGCCGCATCGCACCCGTGGCCACGGCGCTGGAACAGCGCAATGTGTTTGAGGTGGACGGCCTGCCGGCCGCTGACGTCAAGGACAGCGGCCTGCGCCCCGGCCTGCGCGGCGTGGTGCGCATCGACATCCACCCGAGCACGCTGGGCGCGGTGTGGTGGCAGCGCGCCGGCCAGTGGCTGCAGCGCACACGCTGGCGGCTGCTGGGCTAACCCCCCCACACAGGCAAGATGAGTTCAAGCCCCGCACAAGCCGCGCTGCCGCCGCTGCTGTCGCCCGACTGGTACCGGCTGGCGCACCTCAAACCCCGGCTGCGCAGTGGCGTGCGCGTGTCGCGCCATTTGTTGCGCGGCCAAACCTGGTTCATGCTGACCGACCCCATCTCGGGCAGCCACCACCGCTTCAACGACCTGGCATACGCTTTGGTGGGCGCTTGTGACGGCCAGACCAGCATCGACGCGATATGGGCCGCGCGCGTGGCCGCACTCGGCGACAGCGCGCCCACCCAGGGCGACGCCATCCGCGTGTTTGCGCAGGGCTTCGCTGCCAACCTGTTTACCGGCGACATCACACCCGATGTGGCGGCCATCGCGCGCGCCTACTCACACACCACGGCGCGGCGCCGAAATACGCAGCTGAACCCGCTGTCGTTCCGCGTGCCGCTGTGGAACCCTGACGCTTACCTGGCGCGCCACTTGCCCCGTGTAGGCTGGCTCTTCCACCCCACTTGCCTGTGGCTGCTGGCCGCACTGCTGGCCGCCGGCCTGTTGCTGCTGCTGCTGAACAGCGACACGCTGGTGCGCCACGGGCAGGCCGAACTGTCCAGCGGGCGCATGTTGCTGCTGCTGTGGCTGATCTACCCGCCGCTGAAGCTGCTGCACGAAATGGCGCATGCTTTTGCCGTCAAACGTTATGGCGGCGGCGTGCACGAGATCGGCATCACGCTGCTGCTGTTGACACCGGTGCCTTATGTGGACGCGTCGGCTTCCACCGCTTTTTCCAGTAAGTGGCAACGCATGGTGGTGGCCGGCGCGGGCATTGCCGTGGAACTGCTGCTGGCCAGCGCCGCATTGCCGCTGCTGCTGCTGGCCGAACCGGGCTGGGTCAAAGACGCGGCGTTTGCCGTCGTCTTCATCGGCGCGCTGTCCACGCTGGCCGTCAACGGCAACCCGCTGCTGCGCTTTGACGCTTACCACCTGCTGTGCGACGCCATCGAGCTGCCCAACCTGGCGCTGCGCAGCAGCCGCTGGTGGACCACTCAGATCAAGCAACGGCTGCTGCGCCTGCAACACCTGCGCTTTGGCAACCTGTCGCCGGGTGAAAGGCCCTGGCTGTGGGCTTATGCGCCGCTGGCGCTGGCCTACCGGCTGCTGCTCGGCGCCACGCTGGTGCTGCTGGCAGCGGGCTGGCACCCGGCGCTGGGCGGGGCGCTGCTGGCGCTGCTGCTGTGGCAACTGCTGCTGCGCCCGGCCGGCGCGGCCTGGGCATGGCTGCGGCGCGCGCCCGAACTGCGCGGCCAGCGTGCCCGTGCCACCGGCGCCGCTGCTGCGCTGGCCATGCTGGCGCTGGCCGCTGCGCTGCTGGTGCCACTGCCGCAGCGCAGCCACGCGCCGGGCCTGGTGTGGCTGCCCGACGACGCGCTGGCGCGCACCGGCAGCGAAGGTTTTGTCGAAGCCATCGTGGTGCGCAACGGCCAGCTGGTGCAGGCCGGCGCGCCCATCGTGCGGCTGGCCAACGAAGAGCTGGTGATGGAACTGGCGAAGGCTGACGCCGAACATGAACGGCAACTGGTGGAACGCGCGCAGCAATTTGCAAGCAGCGCACGCCGCACCCGCGACGCCGACGAAGCGCTGGCCCGCCTGGCCACCACGCGTGAACGTTTGCACGCGCGTGTGCAAGGCCTGACGGTGCGCGCCGGCCTTGCCGGCCGCATTGCGTTCGACCCCGCGCGCGTGCGCCTGGGCCAGATGCTGGCGCAGGGTGAGGTGGTGGCGCAGGTGCTGCCCAGCGGCGCGCCGCTGGTGCGCGCGCTGGTGCACAACCAGGACATCACGCTGGTGCGCGAGCGCCTGCACGGCATTCAGGTGCAGCTGCCACAAGGCGGCACCGGCGTGGTCGCCACGCTCGCCCACGCCACGCCCCGCGCCAGCACCGCACTGCCCACACGCGCTTTGGGTGAAGCCGCGGGCGGGTCGATCGTGCTCGACCCCGCCGACAGCAGCGGCCGCACCGCGCGCGAGCCGCTGTTCCAGCTGGACCTGAAACTGGCCGACGGCGCCGCCACGGCACCGGTGGGTGCACGCGTGCTGGTGACCTTCACGCACGGTTCTGCATCGGCCGCTGAACTGCTGCTGCGGCTGTTGCGCCAGACCTTTCTGCGCCACTTTGAACGCTGAATGGCTGACGTGCCTGGCTCCCTCTCCCGTCAAGGCAGAGGGCTGGCGGCGCCATCAGATGCGGCTGCCCACGCCGGGCCTGGCCTTTGGCAGCTACCCGCAGCGCAGCACCGCCGAAGAAAGCAGCCCGCTGCAGGCGCTGGCCCGCGCGGTGGCCAGCCGCTGCAGCCCGCAACGCGCCCCAAAGTTACCCCCTGAACTGCACGGCGCCTACCGCACTGCGCTGGCCGGCCTGGTCGGTGTGGCCGCGCTCTCGCCCGCCCTCAACCAGGTGCGCGCTCGCCTGCGCAGCGAGGGCCTGAGCCCCAGCGCCAGCGGCCAGGCGCTGGCACTGGCGGCGCTGGTGATGCAGCGCACGCAGGGCATACAACCGTATGACACCCAATTGCTGGCGGCCTGGCTGATGCTGCAGGGCCGGCTGATGGAAATGGCCACCGGCGAGGGCAAAACCGCGGCCGCCGCGCTGGCTGCGGCGGTGGCGGCGCTGGCCGGCACCCCCGTGCACGTGTTGACCGCCAACGACTACCTGGTGCAGCGCGACCAGCAGGCACTGGCGCTGTTTTACGCCGCGCTCGGCCTGCGCAGCGCCAGCGTCACCGCTGGCCTGGCCGGCGCCGCGCGGCACCACGCCTGGCGCGCCGATGTCGTCTACACCAGCGCCAGCCAGCTCGCCTTTGACTATCTGCGCGACCACCTGGCGCTGGGCGGTGAACGCGACGCGCGGGTGCTGCGGGCGCAGGCGATGACGGCCGCGGCGGACGCCGAATGGGGTGCGAACGGTGGTGCTCAGCCCACGCCGGCAGCCCCTGAACCCCTGCTGCCCGGCCTGTGTTTTTGCCTGGTCGACGAAGCCGACAGCATCTTGCTGGACGAAGCCGTGGTGCCCTTGATCCTGGCCCAGCCCGGTGGCCCCATCGACGGCGGCGCCTATGCGCGGGCCTATGAACTGGCGCGCAGCTTGCAGCGCCAGCTGCACTACACGCTGGACGCGGCAGCGCGCACCGCCACGTTGACCGAAGCCGGCCGCCTGCGCATCAACACCGCCGTGGCGGGCGCTGCGGGTGAGCTCTACCCCGCGCGCCGCGCCTGCGGACTGGTGCAGGCCGCGCTGGCCGCGCGGCTGCTGCTGCGGCGCGACCGTGAATACGCGGTGGTGCACCCGCGCCGCGACGCGGAGCAGCCGCACAGCGGCGAACCGGCCAGCGCGCCGCGCGGCCCCGCCGAACTGCAGCTGATCGACGCGCTGACCGGCCGCATCGCCGCCGGCCGCCAGTGGCAAGGTGCGTTGCACCCGATGGTGCAGATCAAAGAAGGGCTGCCGCCCGGCGCGCCCACGAGCACCGCCGCGCAAATCACCTACCAGCGCTTTTTTCCGCGTTACCTGCACCTGGCCGGCATGAGCGGCACGCTGCTTGAGGCGCGGCATGAACTGCAGCAGCTCTACGGCAGCCGCGTGCAGCGGCTGCCGCTGTTGCAGCCCAGCCGGCGGCGCTGGCTGGGGCAGCGCTGTTATGCCAGTGCAGCCGCCAAGTGGCAGGCCGTGCTGCAGGCGGTGCAGCAGCACCGCAGCGCCGGGCGCCCGGTGCTGGTGGGCACCGACAGCGTGGCCGACTCGGCGCACCTGTCGGCGCTGCTGCACGCCGCCGGCGTGCCGCACCAGCTGCTGAACGCCACGCAAGACCGCGCCGAGGCCGAACAGGTGGCACGCGCAGGCACCTGCGTGGCGAACCTCGGCTGCGTGACGGTGGCCACCAACATGGCCGGGCGCGGCACCGACATCCGCCTGGACGCCGCCGCCCATGCAGCCGGTGGCCTGCACGTCATAGCAACGATGAAAAACCGCGCCCGCCGCATCGACCGCCAGCTGCTCGGCCGCGCCGGCCGCCACGGCGACCCGGGCTCGGCCGAGATGCTGCTGGCGCTGGACGACACCTTGCTGCGGCAAACGCTGCCGGCAGCGCTGGTGCAGGCGGTGCAGCGCGCGCTGCGGCCAGGCGCCGGCCAGGCCGTGCACCGCGCCTGCTCGGCCGCCCTCTTCACCGTTGCCCAACGCCTGGCCGAATGGCGCGACAGCAGCCATCGCCGTGAACTGCAGCACGCTGACCGTGAAGCCGCCGACCGCTACGGCTTCAGCGGCGGCGTGGAATGACGAAACAGGCCGTAACAAGTTTATGAACGCCCGCCTCCTGACCGTTGCAGCAGTTTTGCTGGCCGCAACCGTGCCTGTGCACGGTCAGCGCAGCGCTGCGCCTGTGGCGCCCGCCCTGGTGGCGCTGGACTGCATGATCCAGCCGCACCAGGTGGTGCAGGTGGGCAGCCCGGCGCCGGGTGTCATCGAGCACATCGGGGTCGAGCGTGGCGATGTCGTGCAGCGTGGCCAGCCGCTGGTGCAGCTGAATGCCAGCGTCGAGCGCGCCGCGCTGGCGGTGGCGCGTGAACGTGCGGCAGCCACCGGCGACGCCACCGTGGCCAGCAGCTCGCGTGAGCTGGCGCGACGCGAGCTGATGCGTGCCGAAGAACTGCATCAGCAGCAGTTTGTCAGCAAGACTTACCTCGACAAGCTGCGCTCTGAAGCCGGCGTGGCCGAGGGCCGCAGCGACCAGGCCAAAGAAAAACGCACGCTGTCCACGCGCGAAGCCGAACTGGCCGCTGCGCAACTGGAGCAGCGCACCGTGCGTGCGCCCATCACCGGTGTGGTGCTGGAGCGGCTGATGTCGCCCGGTGAATATGTCGATCAAAAACCGATGCTGCGCCTGGCCGCCATCGACCCGCTGCGCGTGGACGTGCTGGTGCCGGCGGCGGCTTTTGGCCAGGTCAGCGTGGGCATGCAGGGCCGCGTGACGCCGGAAATCTTGAACCGCAGCGTGCACAGCGCCACCGTGAAAACCGTGGACCGCGTGATCGACGCCGCCAGCAACACCTTCCGCGTGCGGCTGGAACTGCCCAACCCCGGCCACACGCTGCCGGCGGGGCTGCGCTGCAAGCTCGACCTGGCGGCATTGACGCTGGCCCGCTAAAAGGCCGCTGTGGCCCAGACACACCGTTCTCACCCCGATCCCCGGCGCGGCCGTGCCGCGCGCTTCATGCAGCGCCTGCGCCGCTGGGCCAGCGCCGGCGCGGGCACCGGCATGGCCGAGCCCCCTGTGGCCACGGTTGAAGCCTGCGAACCGCGCATCCTGTATGCGGCCGACCTGAACCCGGCGCTGTGGGCTGGCGATGCCGCTGCACCGCCTGTGCATGTGCTGGCGCAAGCGATGGTGGCCAACGTGTCAACGGCCGCCGCGCCTGAGACCCAAGTGGCCAGCGTGCAGCCCAACGCGCAACGGCGCGAAATCATCTTTGTCGATGCCGGTGTGGCCGACGCGCAGCTGCTGGTGGACGGCCTGCTGCACAGCCGGGGCGCCGGCAACGTGGTGGAGGTGGTGCACATCGAAGCGGGCACCGATGGCCTGCGTTTGATAGGCGAAGTGCTGGCCGCAGAACAAGGCATCAGCGCCGTGCACCTGGTGTCACACGGTGAAAGTGGTGCGCTGCAACTGGGCAGCACCCGGGTGGACACCAGCACCCTGGCGCAACGCGCGGCCGAGCTGGGCGCGTGGCAGCAGGCCTTGGCTGCCGGTGCCGACATCTTGCTGTGGGGCTGCGACGTGGGCGCCGGTGCGCGCGGCGCGGCTTTTGTGGCGCAGCTGGGGCAACTGACGGGCGCCGACGTGGCCGCCAGCGACGACACCACCGGCAGCGCCGCACGCGGTGGTGACTGGGAGCTGGAAGTCACCCGCGGCGCGGTGGCGGGCCCACAGCAGCGTGATAGCCCGGCAGCGCTGCAAGCCTGGGACGGCCTGTTGGTCCTGGCCGTCGACAACACCACTTCGGGCGACATCACCGGCACCGGCATCACGCTGTCGCACACCACGTCGGGCAGCGACCGCCTGATGCTGGTGGGTGTGTCCATACACTCACAAACAGTCACCAGCATCAGCTATGGCAGCACCGCCTTGACCTTGCTCGGCCGGGTCACACAAAGCCACGTGGTGCTGGAAGTGTGGGCGCTGACGGCACCGCAGACGGGCACGCACAACCTGGTTGCCAACTTCGGTGGTTCTGACAACGCCGTGGTGGGGGTGATGACTTTTATGGGCGTCGACCAGACCGCGCCCTACGGCAGCTTCTTCAGCAGCGCTGGCACTTCCAGCACCGCCGCATTGAACGGCATCACCTCAAGCAACAGCGACTTCGTCTTTGGCGTGGTGGGTCACCATCAAGGCCTGTCTTTGTTGCCCGGTGGCGGGCAAACCGAATACTGGGACCGCTTCAACGGCGACGCCAATGGTGGCGGCACCTTGAAGCCCGGCGCTGCAACGGTCAACCTGTCGTGGACGCTGGACAAATCAGCAGACTGGGCAGCGGCAGCGGTGTCCATCAATGCCATCAACTCTGCACCCGTGCTGGCCGACACCGCGCTGAGCCTGACGGTGGCCGAAGACGCCGGCTTGCCGGTGGGCGCGGTGGGCTCACTGGTCAGCGCCTTTACGGGCGGCATCAGCGATACCGATGCAGGGGACATGAAGGGCATCGCCATCACGGCCACGGTCGAAACCAACGGCGTCTGGTACTACAGCACCAACAGCGGCACCAACTGGGCGCTGGTGGGCGCGGTGAACAACACCTCGGCCTTGCTGCTGGCCGACGACGGCAACACGCGCTTGTACTTCGCGCCGGCGGCCAACTTCAGCGGCAGTTCGGCCAGCGCGCTGACGCTGCGCGCCTGGGACCAGACCAGCGGCAGCGCGGGCAGCAAGGTCAGCACCGCAAGCAACGGTGGCAGCACGGCGTTTTCGTCGGCCACCGACGTGGTTGACATCACCGTCACCGCGGTCAACGACGCACCGGTGATCAACAGCAACGGCGGCGGCGCCAGCGCGTTCATCGCCGTGCCCGAGAACGTGACCGCAGTCACCACGGTGGTCAGTGCTGATGTCGACGGCAACGCACCCACTTACACCATCGCGGGCGGCGCCGACGCAGCACGCTTCACCATCGTTGCCGGCAGCGGGGCATTGAGCTTCGTGACAGCACCCAACTTCGAGGCCCCGGTGGATGCCAATGCCGACAACGTGTATGACCTGACAGTGCAGGTTTCAGACGGCAACGGCGGCAGCGACACGCAGGCCATCAGCGTGCAGGTGCAGAACCTGTTCGTCGCCGTCAATGCCGTGACGTCGGGCACGTCGTCAGGCGCCAGCGTCACCGTGAGCCACGCCGCCACCGGCAGCGACCGTTTGCTGCTGGTCAGCGTGGCGATGAGCAATCCGGGGGCAAGAACGGTCAGCAGCATCACCTTCAACGGCGATGTGTTCACACTGGTCGGCACGCGTGCCAATGGGTCGAACGAGGCCCGCGTTGAGATCTGGTCCCTGGTGGCGCCCGATGTCGGAAGCTACAACGTGGTGGTCAACCTGACCGGCGCCAATTCCACCGGCACGACGGTGAGTGTGACCTCGTTCACGGGTGTGGATCAGGCCACCCCCTTGGGCGCCCTGACGTCCGCCGCCGGTGATTCATCGGCGCCCACGGTGACTGTGGCATCGGGGCCTGACGAGCTGGTGTTTGCCGGCATCAGCATCGAATCCGGCACGAACTACAACCTGGCGCCGGGTGCCGGCCAGACCGAGCTTTCGGATCTTTTCATGGGCGATGCCAACGGCGGCACCAGCATTGAGGCCGGTGCTGGCAGCGTGGTCATGTCGTGGTCTTTTGGGGACAGCAACCAGTGGGCGGTTGCCGGTGTCTCGATCAAACCCGCGGTGAGCGTCAACAACGTGCCCGTGATCACCAGCGACGGCGGCGCCGCCACCGCAGCGTTGAGCCTGGCCGAGAACTCGACCGTGGTCACCACCGTGACCGCAGTCGATTCCGACCTGCCCGCACAGCCGCTGGCTTATTCGATCGTCGGCGGCGACGATGCAGCGCACTTCACGATCCACCCGGGCACGGGCGTGTTCCGCTTCCTGGCAGCGCCGGACTTTGACGCCCCGGCCGACACTGATGCCGACAACGTGTACCAGGTCATGGTTCAGGTCAGCGACGGCAGCGGTGGCTCTGACCAGCAATCGATCAGCGTCAGCGTGACGGGCTTGAACGACCATGATCCGGTCATCACCAGCCACGGCGGCGGGCCCACGGCGGCGGTGAGCGTGAACGAGCACACCACGGCGGTGGGTGTCGTGACCGCCACCGATGCCGACCTGCCGGCGCAGAGCCTGGCCTACAGCATCGTGGGCGGCGCAGACGCCGCGCGTTTCAGCATCGACGCCGTGAATGGCACGCTGAGCTTCAACACCGCGCCAGACTTCGAAGCGCCGGCTGACACCAATGCCGACAACGTGTACGTCGTTCAGGTGCAGGTGTCTGACGGCACACGAACCGACTTGCAGACCCTCAGCGTCAGCGTCAGCAACTTGAACGACGCGCCGCTGCTGGCCGACACGGCGTTGGCCCTTACCGTGGCCGAGGACGCGGGTGTGCCCGCTGGACCCGTGGGCTCTTTGCTGAGCGCCTTCACGGGCGGCATCAGCGATGTGGACAGCGCTGCCAGCAAGGGCATCGCCGTCACCGCCAGCGATGAAAGCAACGGCATCTGGTACTACAGCACCAACGGCGGCGCCAACTGGGCGGCGGTGGGCGCGGTGAACAACAGCGCAGCACTGCTGCTGGCCGACGACGGCAACACGCGTTTGCACTTCGCGCCGGCCAGCAACTTCAACGGCAGTTCGGCCGGCGCGCTGACGCTGCGCGCCTGGGACCGAACCAGCGGCAGCGCGGGCAGCAAGGTCAGCACCGCCAGCAACGGCGGCGCGACGGCGTTTTCGTCGGCCACCGACGGCGTGGATGTGACCGTCACTGCGGTCAACGATGCGCCGGTGGTGAGCGCGGCGAGCCTCACGCTGAGTGAAGGGCAAACCGTGACGCTGGGTGCTGGCAACTTTGGTTTGAGCGATCCCGACGACACAGCTTTCGTCTACACCGTCAGCGGCATCAGCGGCGGCTACTTTCAGCTGACCTCTGGTGTTGGCACGCCGATCACCACGTTTACGTCCGCCGACCTCAGCGGTGGCTTGGTGCAGTTCGTCGACGACGGCAACGAAGTAGCGCCGGCATTCAGCGTCACCGTCAACGATGGTGATGTGGACTCGAACACGCTGGCTGCGACGATCAACTACACGCCAGCGAATGACGCGCCGGTCGTAACTGCAGCCAGTCTCACGCTGAGTGAAGGTCAGACCGTCACGTTGGCGCCGG
>JAYUPP010000112.1:0-12381 GCA_043760045.1 Betaproteobacteria bacterium | reverse complement strand
TGCCGTGGTTGGCCATGTTGTGCGCGGCCGCACCCATTTGGGTTTGCGCTGCATTCATGCCCGACAAGGCAATGGCAAAGGTGCTGTTCATGGCTGCTCAGTGTAGGCAGCCGCTGCCGCTTTGCGGTGGCCTTGCGGCGGCGCAGCGGCCATGCACGAGGCTGACGCGGGCAGAATGCACGCGCACATCAGGTACCCATGCTTACAAGTCATCAACAGGCCCCAACGGCAGCGGCAGCGGCAGCGGCAGCGGCAGCGGCTGCAGCTTGCACGGCGGGCGTGGCAACCCGCGTGCTGAGCGTCATCCCGCCGATGACACAGCTGAACACGCCCTACCCTTCCACCGCTTACCTGACCGGCTTTCTGCGCGCGCGCGGCATTGCTGCCACGCAGGTGGACCTGGCGCTGGCGCTGGTGCTGGAATTGCTGTCGCCGGCCGGCCTGCAGGCGGTGCAGGCGGAAGTGGCAGTGCTGCCGGCTGATGAACGCAGCGCCGCAGTGCAGCACTTTGACGAGCACCATGCCCACTACGTTGCTGCGGTAGCACCCACCATTCGCTTTCTGCAGGGCGGCGACAGCACCTTGGCGCACCGCATCGCCAGCCGCGCCTTCCTGCCCGAAGGCCCGCGTTTTGCGTCGCTGGACAACTTTGAAGCGAATGCCGAGGGCGGCGACGCGCTGGCCTGGGCTTTTGGCGCTTTGGGCGTGCAAGACCGCGCGCGCCATCTGGCCACACTGTTCCTGAACGACATCGCCGACGTCATTCGCGACGCCGTCGATGCGCGCTTCGAGTTTGTGCGTTACGGCGAGAGCCTGGCCGCCAGCCAGGCCAGCTTCGAGCCGCTGGCGCGTGCGCTGGCCCTGCCGCACAACTTGATCGACAGCCTGCTGCACACCCTGGTGCTGGCTGCCGTTGCAGCACACCAGCCCAGCGTGGTGCTGGTCAGCGTGCCCTTTCCCGGCGCCATGCTGGGCGCGCTGCGCATCGCACAAAGCATCAAGGCGAGCCACCCGCACATCAGCACGGTGCTGGGCGGTGGTTACGTCAACACCGAACTGCGGCAGTTGCAAGAGCCGCGTGTGTTCGACCACTTCAACTTCGTGACGCTGGATGCCGGCGAACGCCCGCTGCTGGCCCTGCTGGACCACCTGGAAGGCGGCCGCTCGGCGCAGCGCCTGGTGCGCACCTTTAGCCGGGTAGGTGGCGAGGTGAAGTACATCAACTTCATCGAGCCCGACATTCCTTTTGAAGATGTGGGCACGCCAACGTGGGACGGCCTGCCGATCAAACAGTATTTGTCGCTGCTGGACATGCTGAACCCCATGCACCGGCTGTGGAGCGACGGCCGCTGGAACAAGCTGACGGTGGCGCATGGCTGCTACTGGAAAAAGTGCAGCTTCTGCGACGTCAGCCTGGACTACATCAGCCGCTATGACGCCGCCAGCGCCAGCACGCTGGTGGACCGCATCGAAACCGTGGTCGCCGAAACCGGCCAGACTGGTTTTCACTTCGTGGACGAAGCGGCGCCGCCAAAGTCGTTGAAAGCGCTTGCAGTTGAACTGCAGCAGCGCCGCGTGAACATCAGCTGGTGGGGCAATATCCGCTTTGAGAAAACCTTCACGCCGCAGCTCTGCCAGCAGCTTGCAGACAGCGGCTGCATCGCCATCAGCGGTGGCCTGGAAGTGGCATCAGACCGGCTGCTGGCGCTGATGAAAAAAGGTGTGTCGGTGGACCAGGTGGCGCGGGTCACCAAAGGCTTTGCCGACGCCGGTGTGCTGGTGCATGCTTATTTGATGTACGGCTTTCCGACGCAAACGGTGCCAGACACCGTGGACGCGCTGGAACTGGTGCGCCAGCTCTTTGAAGCGGGTTGCATCCACAGCGGCTTCTGGCACCGCTTCACCTGCACCGTGCATTCACCGGTGGGGTTGAACCCGCAGGACTACGGGGTGACGCTGGTGCTGCCACCCGCGCCATCCGGCGCGCCAGGGCCGCTGTTTGCACGCAACGACATCGGCTTCGAAGACGCCACCGGCGTGGACCATGGCGCCCTGGGCGCCGGCCTGAAAAAGGCCATCTACAACTACATGCACGGCGTGGGCGTCGAAGAAGATGTGCGCATGTGGTGGGACCAGCCGATGCCCAAAACGCGTGTCGCCAAGCGGCGCATTGCGCTGGCACTGCGCGCGGCGTGATCGGCTGCGCTGCAGACAGCGGGGGGCCCGCAACAGCCGACGCAGCGCTTCACTGAGCATACGCATGCAGTTTCGGGAATCTACTGTGTTATGTGGAGATAAGGCGGTGCCAAACTGCATACCTATGCGAAGCTGGCGCCGGGTTCGGCACCATTTGACTGCATGATGCAGCGGCATGATCCGGGCGATGAAATCTCAAGTCACTTCCTTCGACGTCGCGCGCCTGGCCCAGGTGTCGCAGTCGGCTGTGAGCCGCACCTTCACACCCGGGGCCAGCGTGGCGCCGGCCACCAAAGCGCGTGTGCTGGACGCCGCCAACAAGCTGGGTTACAGGCCCAACGCCCACGCGCGCAGCCTGACCACCGGGCGCAGCCGCATCATCGGTTTGGTGCTGTCGTATCTGGAAAATTTGTTCTACCCGGTGGCGCTGCAGAAGCTGGCCATCAGGCTGCAAAGCGACGGTTACCACGTGTTGCTGTTTGTCAATGACAACCCGAACGCCGACGACCTTGTCGCCGAGCTGCTGCAGTACCACGTGGACGGCATCGTGCTGGCCGCCACCACGCTGTCATCAGCGCTGGCGCGCAACTGCGCCGACGCCAGCATTCCGGTGGTGCTGTTCAACCGCGTGATGGCCGCCGGCAGCGCCGGCGCCGTCAGTTCGGTGCGTTCTGACAACGTGGCCGGTGGCCGCGCGGTGGCGGCGTTTTTGGCCGCCGCCGGCCACCAGCGCGTGGCCTACATCGCCGGCAATGAAGAGTCGTCCACCAACCTGGAACGTGAACGCGGTTTTCGTGAAGGCCTGGCCGACGCCGGCCTGCACATCTGGGCCCGGGCCACCGGCAATTACGACTTTGACGAAGCACGGCGCGCGGCGCACAAGCTCTTCAGGCCCGGCGCAGCGGTGCCCGACGCGGTGTTTGTGGCCAGCGACCACATGGCCTTCGCGGTCATCGACACCTTGCGCCACGAACTCAACTTGCGGGTGCCCGAAGACGTGTCGGTGGTGGGCTTCGACAACGTGCCGCAAGCGGCCTGGCGCAGCTACAGCCTGACCACCGTGGAGCAACCCGTAGACCCGATGATCGAAGCCACCGCCACGCTGCTGCAGCAATATTTGCGTGACGACACCACGCCGGTGGTGCAGAACATCGTGGTGCCGGTGTCGCTGGTGGTGCGCGGCTCGGCGCGCCTGCCGGCCATCAGCCAGTCAACGTGATGAAAGGTTTTGACGCCGAATTTCACGACCTGGACCACTACATCCGCGTCATCACCGACCGCATTTGGGAAGGCCGGCGGCTGCAAGACATACACCGCTATTACGGCGCCGAGTGCGCGGTGGAATCCCCCAGCGCCGTGAGCATCGGGGTCGAGCCCGTGATCCACGGCACCGCCGCCACGCTGCGCGCATTCCCTGACCGGCGGTTGTTGGCCGAAGACGTCATCGTCTCGGGCACCGACGAAGGCGGCTTCCTGTCATCACACCGCATCTTCAGCCCCATGACGCACGCCGGCCCGGGCGCTTTTGGCGCCGCCACCGACCGGCCGGTTTTTGCCCGCACCATTGCCGACTGTGTGTGCCTGAACAACCGCATCGTGCATGAATGGCTGGTGCGTGACCAGGCAGCCATCGCGCGCCAGATTGGCCGGCATGAAAGGGATGTGGCACAGGCCTGGCTGCTGGAACGTGGCGGGCGCATCGACAAAGCGCCGATGCCGGCAGCACCTGCGGGTTATGTGTCTTTCATCGACACCGAGCCGCTGGCCGCGCGCTGGGCCGACAGCCTGCAAACACTGTGGCAAGCCGGGCCGCAGAGCAACAGCGCGGCGGTGCTGCAACGCCTGCATGCCGCCGCCGTGATTGCCTGCCTGCCGGCAGCGCAGGTGGCCGTGGGGCACACCGCGCTGGGCACCTTTTGGCAGTCGCTGGCACAGGCACTGAAGCTGCAGCGTTTTACGGTGGAACACTTGGTGGCCAGCCACCGGCCCGGCCGCGCCACGGCACTGGCGCTGCGCTGGCGCGCGCAAACACTGCACGAAAGCAGCGGCCCCGGCAGCGGCCGATACGGCCCCGCCACCGGCCTGCCCGTGGAAGTGCTGGGCATTTCACACGCCGAAGTGGTGGACGGGCGCATAACGCGGGAATGGCATTTGATCGACGACGTGGCACTGTGGATGCAGGTGCTGCAGCGGCCGGTCTGAACGGGCATAACCCCATAACAGCATGGCAGGCATACAACTCATAGCCGTGGGCAAACGCTGGGGCAACACGGTGGCTGTGCAGCCCATGTCGCTTGCCATCGCAGACGGCGAATTTCTGGTGCTGCTGGGCCCCAGCGGCTGCGGCAAAACCACCACCATGCGCATGGTGGCCGGTCTGGAAGAAGTGAGCGAAGGCGAGATCCGCATCGGCAACCGGCGCGTGAATGAGCTGGAACCCAAGGACCGCGACGTCGCCATGGTGTTTCAGAGTTATGGCCTGTACCCCAACATGACGGTGCGCGAGAACATCGCCTTCCCGCTGAAGATACGCGGCCTGCCGGCGGCGCAGATCGGCCCGGCAGTGCAGCAGGCGGCTGAACGGGTGGAGCTGACCGACTTCATGGCACGCAAGCCCAAGGAACTGTCGGGTGGCCAGCGCCAGCGCGTGGCGCTGGCACGCGCCATCGTGCGCCAGCCGGCTGTGTTCCTGATGGACGAGCCGCTGTCGAACCTGGACGCCAAACTGCGTGTCAGCATGCGTGCGCACCTGAAACACCTGCACCATGAGTTGAAGACGACCACCGTCTACGTCACCCACGACCAGATAGAAGCCATGACGCTGGCCGACCGCGTGGTGGTGATGAGCAAGGCGCAAATTCAGCAGGTGGGCACACCCGAGGCCATCTACAACGACCCGGCCAATTTGTTCGTGGCCGGCTTCATCGGATCACCGCCGATGAACCTGGTGCAGGGTGAACTGCAACAGGGCTGTTTCGTGGCGCCGGGGGTCAACGTGCCCGGGTTTGGCAGCCTCAGCCAAACAGGTGTGGTGCTGGGTGTGCGCGCTGAAGACCTGGTGGTGAACACCGGCGGCACGCCTTTGCAATCGTCTGCGCAAGCCGCGTCGATGCTGGGTCCGGTGTTCAGTTTTGAGCTGACAGGCGACGCCACGCTGGTGACCTTGACCGTGGGCACGCAGCGTGTCGCGGCCCGCGCGGCCAAAGACTTTCGCGCTGCCATCGACACACCCCTGGTGCTGCACACCACTGCAGCGCAGTGTTATGTGTTTGACGCTGCCAGCACGCAGCGCATCAGAGTGCCAGCGTGAACACGCGCCGCCGCCACCTGCTGCTGGCTGCCGCGGCCGGTGCTGCAAGCCCTGCCGCCCTGGGCGCGCCGCTGTGTGCCGGCCTGGGCCTGCAAGCCCGGCTTGAGTTGGTTGCAAACTCATACCCCGTGATGCAGCACCTGGCGCAGCGCGCAGCGGCCTGCAGCGGCAGTGGCCTGCAGGTCAACGTGAAGCTCACGTCGCGTGTGCAGCACGAAGTTGAAACGGCGTTTGGTTCCGCCGGCAAGTCGCCCTTCGACGCCGCCGTCGTATCGGCCACGGTGTTCAGCGACCTCTACGCGCGCAATCAGCTCTACCCGATGACCGAGCTGGTGCACAAACACGGCGCGCGCTACAAACTTGAAGAACGCATGCTGCTGCGCATGAACGGCGAAGTGATGGCCATCGCCTTCATGCAGAACACGCAGAACCTGTATTACCGGCGCGACCTGCTGCAGCGCCACGGCGTCCCTGTGCCCACCACCTACGCGCAGATGCTGCGCGCGGCCGAGCTGCTGCGCGCGCGCGAGCCCAGCATCAACAACCCGCTGGCCGAGACCTTCAGCAAAGGCTGGGACCTGGCCACAGCCTTCACCAACCTGCTGGCCAGCATGGGCGGGCGGTTTTTCAGGCCGGGCAGTGCCGAGCCTGCTTTTCACGGGGCTGAAGGCGTGGCCACACTGGCGCTGATGCGCCAGGTGCTGCCGCACCTGTCGCCCAACGCCCTGGCGTCTAACGCCGACGATGTGATGAACCAGTTGCAGCAAGGCCGTGCCGCGATGGGCGTGTTGTGGGCCAGCCGCGCGCAGCGCATGGACGACCCCGCAAATTCGCGCGTGCCGGGGCTGATTGACTTTGCCGCCGCACCCGCGGCGCGCGCAGGCGGCCACAGCGCGGCGCACTTGTGGTGGGACGGTGTGGTGATGCCGCGCAACGGCCCAGCGCAGCGCGAGGCCACCTTTCACGTGCTGATGGAAATGTTGTCTGAAGCCAGCGTTGCCAGCGGCAACGACCTCACGGTGTGGGTGCGTTCCAACTACAAACCCGGCCGCTTCGGCACCGGCGTGGCGCTGGCACAGGCTGCGGGTGCACCGGTGTGGCCGGCTGAGCCTTTTTTTGGCCTGGCACATGCACAGGTGGGCAAGGTGCTGGCCGACGCCCTGACCGGCCAGCGCGCACCTGCGGCCGCGCTGGCCGGTGCCGCGCAGGCTTACCGGGTGGCCGCGGTGGAAAAGGGCTACCTGAAGAGTGGTGCGGCGTGATGATGGCTACGCCCGCCCGGGTTTCAGCATGAAACGCAAAAGTTTCCTGCAGTTTTCGGCACCGTCACTGCTGCTGATGGTGGCGCTGCTGGCCTTTCCGATGCTGATGACGCTGTGGCTTTCGGTGCGCAACTGCACGCCCGAACTGGACCTGATCACGGTGCAGCAAAGCGGGCCCTTTGGCCGCAGCACCGTGACCACGCAACGCGCGCGTGTGGACAGCGTTGGGCGGGTGGTGCAGAACTGCAGCTTCGTCGGGCTGGCCTACTACCGCAACATCCTGGGCATCAGCGACTCTGGGGGGCCAGCAGTCTCAGCAACAGCAACAGCGACAGCGACAGCGACCGCAACCTCGACCACAACAGCAAAGGCCCCCGGCCCAGCCGCCACAGCCGCAGCGGCCACCGACACCCACAACGAATTCTTCAATGCACTGGCCTTCACGCTGCTCTACACGCTGGCCACCACACCCTTCATCCTGGCCGGTGGCCTGCTTCTGGCGCTGGCCATGAACCAGGTCACGCAGCGGCTGAAGGGCCTGTTCATCGCGGCTGCGTTGCTGCCTTTCATCATCACGCCGGTGGTGGGTGCGCTGGCCATCAAATGGCTGTTCCGCGACGACGGCCTGGTGCCGCACCTGCTGTCGGGCCTGGGTGTGCAGGTGTACTGGATGGCGCAGGCCTGGTCGGCGCGGCTGCTCATCATCTTGTACGGCATCTGGCATGTGCTGCCTTTTGCTTTCATCGTGTTTTATGCCGGCTTGCAAGGGGTGCCGCAAGACAGCCTGGAAGCCGCGCGGCTGGACGGCGCCTCACGCTGGCAACAGCTGCGTTATGTGACGCTGCCGCACCTGGCCCCACTGCTGGTGTTTGTCACGCTGATTCACTTGATGGACGCTTACCGCGTGTTTGAACCCGTGCTGGTGTTGACACGCGGCGCGTTCACCGGCAGCGTGCAATACCTCACCTACCAGGTGCTGCTGGAAGAGAACAACCCCTACAAGGCCAGCGCGGCGGCGGTGTTGACGCTGCTGGGCATCGCGGTGCTGCTGGTGCCGCTGCTGCGCCGCACCTGGCGTGAACAGCGCGGTGGCGTTTGAAACGCCGCCGCTGCACATGACGATGAAAAAAGCCAGCACCACAGCGCGCATCGTCTTGCACACCGCGCTGGCGGCCTGGCTGCTGCTGGCCTGCCTGCCGGTGCTGTGGGCGGGTGTCATCTCGTTGCGCAGTTATGTCGATGCATTTTCTGCGCCGCTGAAGTGGTTTGCACCCATCACTTTCGACAACTACCACCGGCTGTGGGTGGAGCAGGCTTTTTATGTGAACTTCTTCAACACCGCGGTCGTCACCGCCAGCGTGGTGACGCTGTCGCTCAGCGTCGGTTGCCTGGCCGGTTATGCCTTCAGCCGCTACCGGGGCAGCCTGGGTTTCTGGCTGCTGCTGGTGGCGCTGGCCTTTCGCGCGATACCGCATTCCACGCTGCTGCCATCGTTTTTCACGCTCTTTGACAGCCTGGGCATCCGCAACACCACGCTGGCGCTGGTGCTGGTGCTGGTGGCCATCAACCAGCCTTTCACGGTGTGGATGCTGCGTTCATTCTTCATGCACATACCCGCAGAACTGGACGAAGCCGCGCAGGTGGACGGCTGCACCCGCGCGCAGGCTTTCTGGCGTGTGATCGTGCCGGTGATGTGGCCCGGCATCGTGACCACCGGCCTCTTCAGTTTCCTGCTGGCTTACAACGACTTTCTGCTCAGCAGTGCGCTCACCAGCGCGCAGCAGATGACGATGCCGGCAGCCATTGCCAACGCCATCAATGCCGAGAGCGAAACCCTGCTCATGCAGGGCGTGGCGGGTGCCGTCAGCATCACCATCCCGTTGATCTTGTTGGTGGCGCTGTTTCAAAAGCAGATCGTCTCAGGCCTGACACAGGGCGCCGTGAAAGGCTGAAAGTTCAAAGATGGAACCGCATCCCCCACACGCGCCTGAACACCATGCCCAGCAGTTGGCGGCCTGCAAAGCCGACGTCTGGCGCTTGCTGCAACGCCTGCCGGGTGCTGACGGGGCGGCAGCACTGGCCGACCAGGTGGCGCCCGGCGCCAGTTGGCATGTGTTTCACCCCATCAACGAGCTGGTCGGAACCACTGCTGCGATGGCTGGCTTCTACAGCCCGCTGCAAGCCGCCTTCCCCGACCTGGAACGCCGCATCGACATCTTCTTTGCCGGTGAGTGGATCAGCCCCGCCCCCGGCGAGCTGGCGCATTCACCGCCCGATGTGCGCGCCGAAGGTTTTTGGGCCACCGCCACCGGCCACTACATCGGCACCTTCAAACAGCCTTTTTTAGGCATACCGGCCACCGGTGAAATCGCGACGCTGCGCTTCGGCGAGTTCTACCGCTGGGTGCCTGACGCCCGTGGTGTGGGCGGCAGAATTGTTGAAGCCCGCGTGCTGCTGGACATCGTGGACCTGGCGCGCCAGGCCGGCCGGCGGCTGCTGCCACCCAGCCCGGGCACAGACTGGCTGGTGCCCGGCCCCGCGCCCCACAACGGCATCTTGCTGGGCGCCACCGACCCCGCCACCGGGCAGGAAAGCCTGCGCCGCACGCTGGCCATGTTCAGGGGCTTGTGGGACTACGACGGCGTGCGCCTGGCATCAATGGGCATGGAACGTTTCTGGCACCCAAACATGATGTGGTACGGCCCGTGTGGCATCGGCAGCACACGCGGCATCCGCGGTTTTCAGCGCCACCACCAGGCGCCGTTTCTGCACGCCTTCCCCGACCGCCGTGGCGCTGGCCACCGGGCGCGTTTTGCCGAAGGCCCCTATGTGGCGTCCACCGGCTGGCCCAGCGTGCTGGCCACCCACGCCGGCAGTTACCTGGGCGTGCCGGCCACGCAGCGCACCATGGGCATGCGCGTGGCGGACTGGTGGCGCTCTGACGGCCACTTGCTGACTGAGAACTGGGTGCTCATCGACCTGCCGCATCTGATGCTGCAGATGGACGTGGACCTGATGGCGGCGCTGCGCGATTGACGCCCGCCATCAAACCCCGAAACGGTGAACTTACAGGCTGTTGTAGTTCAACTTCAACCCAAAGGTGCGCGGCGCGGCTGCACTGACTTGCAGATTGCCACCACCGCCCCACACAAAACGGTTGGTGGTTTGTTTGTCGGTCATGTTGTCCACGTAAGCCTGCAGCGCAAACTGGTTGTTGATGCGCCAGTTCAGCTTGAAGTCGGTCTTCACGTAAGCACCCTGCTTTTCGATCTCGGCATTGGCGGGCTGGCCGTAGTAGCCGCTGGAAAAGGTGGCCACCAGCGTGGGGGTCAGCGTGCTGCCACCGGGCAGACCGATGTCATAACGTGCAAACAGTGAGCCCTGGTACTTGGAAGCGTAGGGCAGCTGTTTGCCCGACAAATCGCAGCCGTAAGCAGCGCCAGGCTGGCCCGCGCCGCCGGTGCCGGGCACGACACCGCAGTTGTAGCCCGGTGCGAATATCCGCCGCTGGCCAGCGGGCGCAACGACGATGCCGTTGGCGTCGGTTTGCGCTGCTGTGGAAGTCGCGTCGGCCACCAAAATGCTGGTGCCAAAAGGCAGCGCTACGTCGGAGAAATTGGTGTACTTCGCGTCCAGCAGCGACAGCGTGCCGCCCATCGTGAGGTTGCGGCTTTGGCGCCATTCCACCTCGGCTTCCAGGCCCTGGCTCTTGGCCTTCGCGGCGTTGAAGATGACCGACACCGTGGTGCCACCCACCACCTGCTGGCGCTGCTCTTGGAGGTTGCTGTAGTCGTTGCTAAAGGCTGCCAGGTTGACCTGCAGCTTGTTGCCCAGGAAGCGGTTCTTTGAGCCCACCTCCAGCGCCGTCACTTCTTCTGGCTTGAAGGTGCGCACCGATTCCAGCGCCTGGCCCGAGTTGAAACCACCGGACCTGAAGCCGGTGGACACCGACGCGTACAGCAACTGGCTTTCGCTCAACTTGAAGTCCAGCGCCAGCTTGCCAGTGGCCTTGCTGAAGGTGGCGTCGTCGTAGGTGGCGCCGGTAATCGTGCTGGTGCCGGGCAGGCAGTTGAATCCCGGGCGCGGTGTGGGGAAGGTGCAGTTGGTGGCGCCTGCGCTGCCGTAAGCCGCTGCTGCCGGGTCGGGCGTGTTCAGCGTGATCTGGTTGCCGTCGGGAGCCCCGGCGCCCGTCAGCGGCAGCACCGAATTGGCGTTAGCAAACTTGAAGGACTTCTTGTCGCGGGTGTAGCGTGCGCCGGCCGTCACGCTCAGTGCGTCAGTGGCGCGGAAGTTGAGTTGGCCGTAGACGGCAGTGGACTCGGTTTCGGGCCGCTGCAAGTCAAAAAAACCGCCGCCGTTCTGCGCCAGCGTGATGGGCGCGGCCACAGCGCTGGACCGGATGGTGCGTGGCTCTTGCTGGTTGATGAAGCGGCCCAGCAGCTCGTCTTTGAACAGGTAAACACCGGCCACATAACTGAACGGCCCCTGGGTGTCGCTCAGCACCTGCAGCTCTTGCGACAGGGTCTTGGCTTTGGTTTCCTGGTAGTCGCGGCCGATGGTGGACGCAGAAAAGTCGGTGTCTTGTGTGCGTGTGGCCGCGAAGTCGGCAAAGCCGGTGATCGACTTCAGCGTTACACCCCCCAGGCGGTAGCTCAGGTCGGCGGTGATGTTGCTGTCACGCAGGTCCAGCAGCGGTTTGTAGTCGTTGTTGATGCGGTCCATCTGGCCCGGCTTGTGCAGCGGAATGCCCAGGTCCACACCGGTGCCTGCAGCATTGCCACCGCTGCCGTCACCCGCGCCTTGTGTCCGTGTGCAGTCGTTCACCGCGTCGCGGTTGCCACCGCGTGTGTTCAAGACAAAGAAGCTGCTGTTGAACAGCTGCTGGCAAGAAGGCGTGTGCACATAGCTGCCGGCCAGCTTGTAGCCAAAGGCCGAGCCGCCGTTGCCGCCCTGGTCGGTGATGTCGGCGCGCAGCACCGCTTCAAAATCGCGGCTGGGTTTGAACTTCACCGCCGCGCGCAGGTATCTCAGGTCGCGGTCGAACAAACCCGCGCTGCTGTTGAAGTCGTTTTTCACCCAGGGGTCGGCTTTTTCGACGATGCCAGCCAGGCGCACCGCCACCATGTCACCCAGCGGCACGTTCAGCACACCATCAAAACGCTTTTTGCCGAAGCTGCCCAGTTCCAGGCCGGCGTTGGCCTCGAAACTTTTCAGCTCGGGCGCCACAGTGGTGATGGCCACACTGCCGCCAAAGGTGTTGCGGCCAAACAGCGTGCCTTGCGGGCCGCGCATGATTTCCACCCGCGCCAGATCGACAAAACCCAGCATCGCCTGCTGCGCACGCGACTTGTAGACGCCGTCCACAAAATAGCCGATGGTGGTGTCGCCGTTGACGGCCACGTTTTCGGTGCGCACGCCGCGTATCGAAGGCCGCGCGTCCACGCCCGAGCGGCTGAAGGTGAAACCCGCAGACAGGCTTTCCATCTGCGACAGGTCGGTGATGTTGCGCTCGGCCAGCAGCGCGCCGGGCACGGCGGTGACGGACACACTCACCTTCTGCTGGTCTTCAGCGCGGCGGTTGGCGCTGACGGTGATGGTTTGCAGTTCACCGGT
>JAYUPP010000111.1:0-4547 GCA_043760045.1 Betaproteobacteria bacterium | reverse complement strand
CGATGCAGGCGTTGGTTGGATCGACATCAGTACCGGCGACGCACTGACTTTCGGTTTTACGGTCGAGGCTGGAACCGTGGCCACGCTGACTGTCGTTGACGCAGGCTTTGCTGGCGACCGATTCAACGTGTTTGCAAACTCAGTCTTGCTTGGCAACACATCGGCCGCAGTCAGCTCGTTCCCTCTAGGCACAGTGGTCGATTTCGATACGGCGCTGGCCAACCCAGATTTCAGTCGCGGCATGTTCACATTGGCTGCCGGCAGTTACGTGGTTGGTGGCTCGCTTTTCAGCAGTGTGCTCGACGAAGGCGGCGTGCCTTTGAACAGCACCTTGGGCGCGCTCAGAGTCGACGTCACGGCAGCTTCTGCCGTGCCGCTTCCGGCGGCTGCACTGCTGTTGTTGCCAGGCTTGGGTGCACTTGGCTTTGTTGCCCGTCGCCGTGGTTCCATTCAACTGAAAAAGGATTGACCATGACTCGCTTTTCAACGCTCGGTCGCGCGGTGGCGCTGGCACTCACCGCGCTCGGAACACTCGGTGCCACTGGCGCTGCTGTTGCCGCGCCAATGAACGTGAAGATCGTGGGCTTGAACGACTATCACGGAACGCTCGAATCGCCGGGTACCTTTGGCAAGAATGCGGCTGTGCCTGCGGCCAGTCGCCCGGCAGTCGGTGGTGCGGATTACTTGGCGGCTTACGTCGCGCGAATGAAGGCGAGCAACCCCAACACGGTGGTGGTCGGCGCAGGTGATCTGATCGGTGCGACGCCATTGATATCAGCCTTGTTTTTCGATGAGCCCGCGGTCGAAACGCTGAACAAGATCGGCCTTGATTTTTCAGCGGTCGGCAACCACGAGTTCGACAAAGGCAAAGACGAATTACGCCGCTTGCAAAACGGCGGCTGCAAGTTCAATGGGGCGGTGCAAGACACCAACAGCTGCAAAGGCTTTGGTTCTTCGGCCCCGGGCACGTTCGACGGCGCGAAGTTCAAATGGCTGTCGGCCAACGTCGTCGATAACGCCACCGGCCGCACGTTGCTGCAGCCATTTGGCATCAAAACCTTTGGTGGTGTTCGTATCGCGTTCATCGGTATGACACTCAAGGGCACGCCTGGCATCGTGACACCCACCGGCGTGGCCGGTTTGTCGTTCAACGACGAGGCGGCGACGGTCAATGCCTTGGTCCCGAAGCTGCGCGCATTGGGTGCCGAATCGATCGTGGTGCTGGTGCACCAAGGTGGCTTCCAGGCCGGTGCGGGCAACAACAGCGACATCAACGGCTGCGTCGGCGATTTGGCGGGCAGCGAGATTGCCAAGGTGGTGGCTGGTCTCGACAACGCGGTCGATTTGGTCGTGAGCGGGCACACGCATGCGGCGTACAACTGCTCTGCTTCTACGCTCGACAACGGCATCACCGCGAGACCCACCGGCCTGCTGAATAAATCTGGCCGAAAGATTCCGGTCACTAGTACGCCGGCCTTCGGTCGCGCGTTGACCGAGATCGATTTGACGATCGATTCGGTCACGCGTGATGTCGTCGCGGTCAGCGTCAACAACCTGCTGGTGGACCGTGCCGATGCAGCGATCAACACAGCGATCACCAACAACCCCGAAGTCAGGAATATCGTCACCAACTACAAAACTGCAGTGTCTCCACTCGCCAATGCGGTGATCGCGAGCATCACAGCGCCAATTACCAATTCAGCCAACTTGGCGGGTGAGATGGAAGCGGGTGATTTGATCGCTGATGCGCAGTTGCAGGCGACCCAACCCGCTGGCTTGGGCGGTGCGGTCATGGCATTCATGAATGCGGGTGGGGTTCGCAACCCGGGCTTTGTTGCGACGGCGGTGGCGCCGGCGGTGCCAACGTATCCGTACAACCTGACTTACGGCAACGCCTTCACGGCACAGCCGTTCGGCAACAGCCTGGTCACGATGACATTGACGGCGCAGCAAATCAAAAATTTGCTGGAGCAACAATTCGTCGGGTGCCTGGGACAGGCGACACAACGCATTCTGCAGATATCGAACGGGCTGAGTTACACATGGGATGCCGCAGCGGCACCGTGCTCGAAAATCACCAGCGTGCAGTTCACGCCTACCGACTTGACGATGTCGCCACCGGTGATAACGGGTGCGGCCGACAACATCGTGATCGGCGGTGTGGTGCAAACGCCCGGCAAAACCTACCGTGTCACGGTCAACAATTTCATAGCCACGGGCGGTGACGGATTCAGCACGTTGATTACCGGCACGGACCAGTTGGGTGGCGCACAAGACATCGATGCCCTGGTGGCGTATTTGGCTGCATTCAAGGCACCCAATGCGCCCTACAACCCCGCCAGCGCGGTATTACAAAAGCCGCGAATCACGCGCATTGCGCCACCGCCGGTGTGATGGGCCAGGGTTGATTCACCTGACAGTGCAGCGCAGCTGCCTTCAGGCCGCTGTCTTGACCGGGGCAGCGGCAATTTGTATTTCAGTGCTGGTGGCTGCCTCGGCGGTTGCAGCTGACGAGCCCGCCTTCAGCCGCGAGGCGCAAGGCAGACTGCTGCGTGGTCCGGCGTTTGACGCGGCAGCCGACGCGGAGGCGTTCGGCAAGCTAGTCCGTGAGGCCGAATCGCATTTGGCGGCGGGCAACACCATGGCAGCACAGCGAGCGTTCGATGACGCAGCGTTGCTGCGGCACACCGCCGAGGTCGAGCTGGGTTTGGTTCGCACCTACATGCAAGCCGGCGGGTACCGACAAGCCGTCGCGTTTGCGGCGCATGCGGCTGGCGCTCACCGCGAGTACCCCGGCGGCATGGCCTTGTACGCATGGCTGTTGAAAGTGGGTGGGCAAGACGTTGCAGCGATGCATTTTCTCGATGAAGCCATTGCACGCTCGCCGACCCACGCTGCGTTGTTGGAGGCCCGGGGTGCACTCACTGCGGCCCGATTGCCTGAAGCCGGGGTGCTGTTGCAAGCCCCGTTGCGGCTGGCCCCGTTCGAGGGGCCGGCCGTGTCGACGGTCGAGGCCCAAGTGGTTGGCAGTGGTGTGTTGATGCGCGATGGCCGCACTGCGTTGGTTCCCGCCGCCGCGATCGCATCTGCCCAATCAACCAGCCGCCGCATCTGGGCGCGCAACGGTCTTGGCCAACGCCGCCAAGCCACGGTGTTGCGGCCATTGGGCAGCACCGGCTTGGTGTTGTTGCAGCTCGATGCGGCATTCGAGTTGCCTGCCCAGGCGTCGAATGATGTACAGCTCACGCCGCGCGCGCCTTTTGCGGGCAGTCCCAGTTATGCGGTCGAGTACGGCGTGTACTCTTCATCGGCGAGCGCTGCGACAGTGGGCATCGCTGAGCCCGCGTGGCCATTGCTCAAACAAGGCTTTTTCGGCCGTGGTGGCAGCGCCCAGCTCGACGCGACCCCGCGCCCATTGGCAATCGAGCTACCGCCCGGCCCCCGCGGCGGACCAGTGTTCGATCTGGCCGGTCGGCTTGCGGGGGTGGCGGTGGTGTCGCCCGAAGGCGTCGATCAATTGATCCCGGCTGCGGCATTCGCAGAGGTGTACGGGGTGGGGCCGGCCATCGCGATGCCCACTGCGGCGGCCGCCATGTCGATGGATTTGATCTACGAGCGTTCGCTGCAGATGGCCTTGCAAATCATCGTGGAGCGCTGATTGATTCGGTGATCGAGCTGCTGCGAGGGTTACCGAGGGAGTGACCTCCTACCCGCTTTCGCCGAACCAGATCGGAGTCCACTTGAAGCCTGACCCACCTTCAGCCTGAAGTTGACTTCCAGAACTAGAAGCCGGTTTCGCGCACCAGCAATGCGGCCACGCTGCTCAACGTGCGGGTGAGCCAGGCTTGTCGGTCGGCGTCGATCACGACGCTGCCCAGGGCCATCTGGGTTTGGCGAGGCGCCTCGTCGAGTTGAATTTTCACGCGGTACAGCGCGTCTCGAGGAGCTTGCATGGCCGTCTGGCTTGCAGCATCTGCACGGTGTTCGGTCTTGACGGGTGGCAGCGTGGCGATCGGCCCACCGCTTTGCGTATCGAGCATCGGGTGCGGCAACGCGACGGTGCGGCCGGTGTCGACCTCGATCACGCGGCCCGACATCGCGTGCAGGCCTTGTGCTGCGGTTTGCACCCGAGCGGTTTGCCCCGCGCGCACGCGAGCGATGTCGGCTTCGGCAACGAAGGCTTCGACCACCCAGTGCGCCGGGTCCATCACGGTGGCCAGCGGCTGGCGCGGTTGCACCCACACGCCGGGCGCCAACTGCGGATCGACATCGGCCACTTCGCCTGCAAACGGCGCGGCAATTTGCAGCCGCGCGCTCTCGCCGTCGTACATGCGGGCTTCGGCCACAAACTTGTCTTGCTGGCCTTGCACCTGGGTGCGGCGTTCTTCACCATCGGGCAGACCGGCCAAGCCCAGCAGCTCTTGGCCGCGTGCATCGGCCAGCCCCTGCGCGCGCTCGCGACTAAGGTTCAAGTCGGGCGAAGCCAGCACGAAAAGCGGCTGGCCTGCGACCACGTCGCCGGCTGCGGGCAGCGACACCAAACGCCC
>JAYUPP010000110.1:0-12507 GCA_043760045.1 Betaproteobacteria bacterium | reverse complement strand
AGACCGCGTGACGCGGTGGCGGTCGCCTTCCAGCCGTGTCAGCACCACATCGCCGGCATGCACGGTGCTCATGCGGCCGTCGAATGCGCGGTCGCCGTAGGTGTCGGACTGCAGCCCGTTGAACAGGCGGCTGACGCAGTCGCCCCGGAAACTGCTGCGCTCGGCCACGGCCACGCTGCGGGTATCGGTGATTTGAAGTTTCGGGTACATGGTCAGCCTGGCTGCACAACAACAACAACAACATCAACAACAGCGTAGCGATTGCGTCAGGCCCCCGCAAGCCTTGCCTGCAGGCCCCACCCGCGTGTCAAGGGTATGCCCTCAGCCCCTGTGCACAGGCGGGCAACTGCGGTGCATAGCCAGGCAAGCCTGCGCGCGCTTTTCGCACAAGAATCAGCGCATCGGCGGCTGACGCCGAAGCGCCGAAAAACCCGACGGAGATGAACCATGAGCAGCAGCCACCCCACGCCCCAGAACCTGCGCCGCCGCACGCTCTTGCACAGCGCGGCAGCCTCGGCCGCCGCAGTGGCGTTGCCATCGTGGGTGGGCGCACAGGCCGGCCCGGTGCGCATCGGCTACACCATGGCCCGCACGGGCCCGTGGACCACGGGCGCACAGGTCAGCCAGGAGCCGAATTACCTGCTGTGGGCCGAACAGCAAAACGCTGCGGGTGGCCTGAACGTCAAGGGCACAAAACGTCCGCTCGAGCTCATAAGCAGCGACGACCGCAGCGACATCGAAACCTGCGTGCGCAGCTATGAAAAGCTGATGGGCAGCGACAAGGTGGACCTGGTTCTGCCGCCCTGGGGCAGCAACGCCAACTTCGCCGTCGCTCCGCTGGCCAACCGTTACGGTTACCCCTTCCTGGCGCCCACCGCGCTGAGCCGGCGCCTGGCCGAAATGAAGCTGCCGTACTTTTTTCTGCTGCTGCAGCAACCCAAGCCGATGATGGACGCGCTGGTGGACATGCTCAAAGGCAACGGCGTCAAAAGCGCGGCCGTGATTTACGTGGACGACCTGTTTGGCCTGGAAAACTACGCTGCGCTGAAGGTGGCCTTGCAAGGTACCGGCATCAACATCGTTGAAGACAAGAGCTACCCGCTGGGCGTGAAAGACCTGGGCCCGGTGCTGCGCAGCATGAAAGACAAAAACCCTGACGCATTTATTGGCCTGACCTACCCGCCCGACACCATTCTGGCGAGCCGACAGGCGAAAGAAATCGGCTTCAATCCGAAGTACTTTTACGGCAGCGTCGGCACGGCCTTTCAGCTGTATCGCAACGTGATGAAAGAGGGCGCAGAAGGCGTGCTGGGCATGGGCAGCTGGAACACCAAAACCAGCCCCGCTGCCAAGGCCTACTTCGACGCCCATGTGAAGAAATTTGGCGCCGCCAAAGAACCCGACCGCTGGGCCAGTGGTGCCACCTGGGCCGGGCTGGAAATCTTGACCGCCGCCGTGGCCAAGGTGGGGCTGGAGCGCAAGGCCATTCGCGACTATGTGGCCGGCAACGAACACAGCACCATCGTCGGCAAGATCAAGTTCAGCGGCAGTGAAAACGTCGGCACGCCGGGCATGGTCAGCCAGTGGCAAAAAGGCGAGTTCGAAGTGGTCTGGCCGAAGGCCAACGCCACCGCGCCGCTGATCGCCAAGCCGGCCTGGGTTTGAACGCGGCATGAGCCCGCAGGCTTTGCCGAGGGCGAATTCCCGCTTGGCGGCCGCCGGCCGCAGGGTGCACCAGTGAGCCCGGGCGCCTGGCTGGAACTCATCGCCTCGGGCCTGATTACCGGCGGTGTCTACGCGCTGGTGGCCTTGGGCCTGAACCTGCAGTACGGGCTGATGCGCATCCTGAACATCGCACACGGCGAATTTTTGATGATCGGTGCGTTCCTGACCTACACCGCCCATGTGTCGTTGGGCGTCAACCCGCTGCTGATGGTGCCGGTCAGTTTTGTGCTGCTGATGGGCGTCGGCCTGTTGGTGCACCGCCTGGTGTTCAGGCGCCTGACACGCACCAGCGTGAACGCGGACGTGTTTGAAGCGCGCGGGCTGATGGTGAGTTTTGGCCTGATGTTTTTGGTGCAGAACGCCGCGCAGCTGTTCTGGGGTGGTGACCTGCGCGGTTACGACTTCATGGCCACGCCGGTGGCTGTGGGCAGCGCGCAGTTTTCGGCCAACAAACTGCTGCTGCTGGTGCTGGCGCTGGCCATCAGCGCAGCGCTGGTGGTGGCGCTCAACCAAACGCTCTGCGGCAAGGGCGTGCGTGCGCTGATGCAGTCGCCCACCGGTGCGCAACTGGTGGGCATCGACACCGAACGCCTGCACCCGCTGATGTTTGGTGTCGGCCTGGGGCTGTCGGGCGTGGCCGGGTGTTTGCTGAGCATGACCTACACCATCTCGCCTTCGATGGGCGAGCCCTACACCGTGACGGCGCTCATCGTCATCACGCTGGGTGGCTTTGGCAGCATGGCCGGCACGCTGGCGGCGGGCCTGGCGCTGGGTGTGGTTGAAGCCGTGGGCATGCACTACACCAGCCCGTCGCTGAAGTCGCTGTTGAGTTACAGCATCTTCATTGCGGTGCTGCTGTGGCGGCCCAACGGGCTTTTTGTACGCAAATGAAAGCGCAAATGAAAGCGCAATTGAGTACGCAAATGAATGCGCAAGTGAGCCCCGGCCGTGACCCCCCTGCAGCGTGATTTGCTGGTCCTGCTGGCCTTGACCGGCTGGGCCGCCGCCTTGCCACACTACGCCAGTGAATTTGTGGTGTCGATGGCCCTAACCTGCCTGATGTACAGCACGCTGTCGTCCACCTGGGGCCTGTTCTGCGGCAGCACACGTTACCTGTCGCTGGCCACCTCGGCCTTCTTCGGCATCGGTGCTTACACCAGCGCACTGGCGCTCGAGCAGCTGCCCTGGCTGGCCGCCATCGGCCTGGGCGCGGCGCTGGCCGCCGCAGTGGCGCTGGTGATGGGGGCGGCGGTGCTGCACCTGCGCGGCACCTACTTTGCGGTGCTCACCTTCGGCATGACCGAGCTGATACGCCATGCCATCACCACCTGGGAAAAGCAGGTCACCGGCACCGTGGGGCGCGTGCTCAGCGTGGTGCCCGAGCGCGACACCGTCTACCTCACGGTGCTGGGCCTGGCGGTGCTGGCGGTGTTGACCAGCATCGCCGTCAAGCGCAGCCGCTTCGGCCTGGCGATGGTGGGCATCGGCGCTGACGAGCAGCGTGCGCAGACGCTGGGCGTTAACACGCGGCTGGTGAAGGTGGGCGGTTTTGCGCTCATCGCCGCTTTTGCAGGCGCTGTGGGCGCGGCCATGAGCGTGCGCTGGACCTACATCGACCCGCACACCGTGTTCAACCCTTACATCGGTTTCCAGACCGTGCTGATTGCGCTGATCGGCGGTGCGGCCACGCTGTGGGGCCCGCTGCTGGCTGCAGTGGTGTTCAGTGTGCTGGCCGAAACGCTGCGCCTGCAGGCGCCGCAGGTCTACATGATGTCGCTGGGGCTGCTGCTTATTCTGTGTGTGTTGTACCTGCCGGGTGGGCTGGCCAGCCTGCGCTGGCAGACGCTGCGCCAGTGGCGTGACGACATCCAGGACCGCATCCGCAGCCTGTGGCAAGACCTGCGGCAGCGCCGGTTCGATCGCAAGACCAGAGGGCCTGCGCGATGAACGGTCACCCCTTGTTAGAGGCGCGTGACCTGACGGTGCGCTTCGGTGGCCTGACAGCGGTGGACCGCGTGAGTGCGGCTTTCGCCAGTGGCGAACTGGCCGGCATCATCGGCCCCAACGGCGCTGGCAAGACGACCTTCTTCAATGCGCTGTCGGGTGTGGTGCAGCCCACTGCGGGTGAGCTCTACGCCAGCGGCCAGCGGCTCACCGGCGCGGCACCGCACCGCTATGCGCAGCTGGGCGTGGCGCGAACTTTTCAAACGCCGCGTGTGTTTGCCGAACTCAGCGCGGCGCAAAACGTCGGCTTCGGCTTGCAGTTTGCCGGCCGCCGCCGCAGTGCGTCGTGGCTGCTGAAAGACACCACCAGCATCCTGAATCTCATCGGCCTGCCGCTGCAGGCTGCGTGCCCCGCAGCGGCGCTGACGCCATCGCAGCAGCGGCGGCTGGAAATCGGCATGGCGTTGGCCACGCGGCCCAAGCTGCTGCTGCTGGACGAAGTGGCCGCCGGCCTGACCGAAAACGAGCTGCAGGCCATGGCGCAACTGATACGCCGGCTGCGCGACGAACTCGACCTGACGGTGATCTGGATCGAACACGCAGTGACGACGCTGCTGCAGCACGTCGACCGCGTCATCGTGCTGCACCAGGGGCGCAAGATTGCCGATGGCACACCGGCCGAAGTGGTGCGCAACGCTGAAGTCATCGAAGCCTATCTGGGCGATGAAATGGCCGACGTTGAAGCAGACGTTGCGGTGGCTCTTGCGTTGCAGGCGGGCTGAGATGCAGCGCGCTCTTGAAGTGGTGTTGCCGCGCCCGTTGACACCTGCTGACGGGGCGTCAGCTGTGCATGGGCTTGTGACCGTACCAGCACCGCCCCGGGCCCATCTGCAAGTGCAAGGCCTGAGCGCCGGCTACGGTGCTTTCCTGGTGCTGCGCGACCTGCACCTGGAAGCGCGTCCCGGCCTCACCGTCGTCCTGGGCCCCAACGGTGCCGGCAAGACCACGCTGCTGAAAGCCATCGCCGGGCTCATTCCGCGCACCGGTGTGATGCGCTTGAACGAAATCACCGTGCCGTGTGATGCCAAGCCGGCCGGCATCGTGCAGCGCGGCCTGGCACTGGTGCCCGAAGGCCGGCAGCTGTTTCCGCAGATGACGGTGGCCGAAAACCTGGAACTCGGCGGCTGGCTCAGCACCCCGGCCGCGCGGGCAGAGCGGCTGGGGCAGGCGCTGCAAGACTTTCCCAAACTGGCCGAACGAATGCAGCAACTGGCCGGCACCATGAGCGGTGGTGAACAGCAGATGGTGGCCGTGGCGCGTGCACTGATGAGCGCGCCGCGCCTTTTGATGCTGGACGAGCCTTCACTGGGCCTGGCGCCGCGCATGGTGGACGAACTGCTGGCCATCGTGCGCCGCATTGCCAACGCCGGCACCACCGTGCTGATGGTGGAACAAAACGTGCGCAAGGCGCTGGCCGTGGCCGACCGGGGTTATGTGCTGGAACGCGGGCGCCTGGTGGCCAGCGGGCCGGCCAACTTGTTGGCGCGCTCTGCCGTCATCCGCCTGGCCTATCTGGGCACCGGCGCCAAGCCTTCAACCCCAAGCTCCAGCCTCAACAAGGACAGCACCATGTCAGACCTCAGTATGCTCATCAACGGCCTGCAAGTCAGTGCTGAAAAAGGCCGCAGTTTCGAGCGCCGCAACCCGCTGGACGGCAGCGTGGCCACACGCGCACCGGCCGCCAGCACGGCCGACGCGGTGGCCGCTGTCGAGGCCGCCGCCGAGGCCTTCAAGAGCTGGAGCCAGACGGGCCCCGGCGCGCGCCGCGCGCTGCTGCTGAAAGCCGCTGATGCACTGGAAGCCAAAACAGCGCAGTTTGTGCAGGTGGTGCCGGCCGAAACCGGCGCCACCGGCATGTGGGCCGGCTTCAACGTCATGCTGGCGGCCGGCATGATTCGCGAAGCCGCCTCGCTAACAACACAAATTGCCGGCACGGTGATTCCTTCAGACGTGCCCGGCAGCCTGGCCATGGGCGTGCGCCAGGCCGCCGGCGTGGTGCTGGGCATCGCGCCCTGGAACGCACCCATCATTTTGGGCGTGCGCGCCATTGCCACACCGCTGGCCTGCGGCAACACGGTGGTGCTGAAAGGCAGCGAAAACTGCCCGCACACGCACCAGCTCATCGTTGAAGCTTTTCAGGACGCCGGTTTCCCACCCGGCGTGGTGAACTACATCACCAACGCCCCGGCCGATGCCGGCGCCGTGGTTGAAGCCATGGTGGCGCACCCTGCAGTGCGGCGCGTGAACTTCACCGGCAGCACCCGCGTCGGCAAATTGATGGCGCTGACCTGTGCCAAATATTTGAAGCCCGTGGTGCTGGAACTGGGCGGCAAGGCGCCGCTGGTGGTGCTGGACGACGCCGACCTCGACGCCGCCGTGAACGGCGCGGCTTTTGGCGCTTTTGCCAACAGTGGCCAGATCTGCATGAGCACCGAACGCATCATCGTGGACCAGAAAATCGCCGATGACTTTGTCGCCCGCTTCGTCAAAAAGGCCAAGAGCCTGCCCGTGGGCGACCCGCGCAAACCCGCGCCGGTGGTGCTGGGTTCGGTGATCGGCATGGGCACGGTGGAACACTGCAATGCGCTGATCGACGACGCACTGGCACTGGGCGCCAGGCTGCTGTGTGGCGGCAAGGCCGACAACACGCTGATGCCGGCCACCGTGTTGGACCATGTGACGCCGCAGATGCGCGTTTACCGCGAAGAAACCTTTGGGCCGCTGAAATGTGTGGTGCGGGTGGACGGCGTGGAAGCTGCTGTGGCCTGCGCCAACGACAACGAATACGGCCTCTCGGCGGCTGTGTTCGGCGGCGACCTCGCACGCGCGATGAACGTGGCGCGGCGCATTGAAAGTGGCATTTGCCACGTCAATGGTCCCACCGTGCATGACGAGGCGCAGATGCCGTTTGGTGGTGTGAAGGGCTCGGGCATGGGCCGCTTTGGCGGCATGGCCGGCGTGCATGAATTCACCGAGCTGCGCTGGATCACGGTGCAGACCGGCGAGCGGCATTACCCGTTTTGAGGCCCGGCTGCAGCCCTTCTGTTGCGCCGCTGCTGGCACCCACGTTGGCACCCACGTTGGCACCACCCATCCTTGCGACAATCACGGGCTGAGGAGAGCCCCACCCGTGACCCATATTCTGCAAAACCTGCCCGCCGGCCAGCGTGTCGGTATCGCTTTTTCAGGCGGCCTTGACACCTCGGCCGCCGTGCACTGGATGCGTGCCAAAGGCGCCATCCCTTGCGCCTACACAGCCAACCTGGGCCAGCCCGACGAGAGCGACTACGACGAAATTCCGCGCAAGGCGCTGGCCTACGGCGCCGACATTGCGCGTTTGGTGGATTGCCGCGCCCAACTGGTGGCCGAGGGCATAGCGGCCATTCAGTGCAGCGCTTTTCACATCAGCACCGGCGGCGCCACCTACTTCAACACCACGCCGCTGGGTCGCGCCGTCACCGGCACCGCGCTGGTGGTGGCGATGCGTGAAGACGGCGTCAACATCTGGGGCGACGGCAGCACCTACAAGGGCAACGACATCGAACGTTTCTACCGTTACGGCCTGCTCGCCAACCCGGCGCTGAAAATCTACAAACCCTGGCTTGACCAGACTTTCATCGACGAGCTGGGCGGCCGCAAGGAGATGAGCGAATACCTGGTGGCACACGGCTTCGACTACAAGATGAGCGTCGAAAAAGCCTACAGCACCGACAGCAACATGCTCGGGGCCACGCACGAGGCCAAAGACCTGGAATACCTGGCCAGTGGCATGCACATCGTCAAGCCCATCATGGGCGTGGCTTTCTGGCGCGACGACGTGGCCGTGAAGGCCGAACCGGTTAGCGTGCGTTTCGAGGAAGGCATGCCCGTGGCGCTGAACGGCATGACGTTCGAGAGCAGCGTGGCACTGTTTGAAGAGGCCAACCGCATCGGTGGCCGCCACGGCCTGGGCATGTGCGACCAGATCGAAAACCGCATCATCGAAGCGAAGAGCCGGGGCATCTATGAAGCGCCCGGCATGGCCTTGCTGCACATCGCCTACGAACGGCTCGTCACCGGCATTCACAACGAAGACACGATCGAGCAGTACCGCACCAACGGCCGCAAGCTGGGCCGCTTTTTGTACCAGGGCCGCTGGTTCGACCCGCAGTGCATGATGCTGCGTGAAACCGCGCAGCGCTGGGTGGCCAGCGCCATCACGGGCGAGGTGACGCTGGAACTGCGGCGCGGCAACGACTACAGCCTGCTGAACACCGAAAGCCCGAACCTGACCTACTTGCCCGAGCGGCTGAGCATGGAAAAAGTGGAGGGTGCCTTCACACCCGCCGACCGCATCGGCCAGCTGACGATGCGCAACCTGGACATCGCAGACACGCGCAGCAAGCTGGGTGTCTATTCCAAAGTGGGCCTGCTGGGCGGCAGCGCAGGCGCCACGGTGGCTTTGTTGACGCCGGGCGAGGGCTGAGAGGCTGAGAGTCTTTCGTTCATGCCCGCTTTGCACGCCAAAACGCACCCACTCGTCGTTGCAAATGCTCGCCTTAGCCGGGCTATGGCTGTGCTTTGCGCCTGGATTGGGCACGTTTTGACGCGCCTCTCGGGCACGCTCGAAAAACTCTCAACCTCTGAGGCGCCGCGTTTCAAGCCGGCGCTAAAGCTCTTCGGCCAAAAACTGGCTCAGCACACGCACAAAAGCCGGGTTGTGCTGAAAGTGCGGCATCGCGCCCGACTTGAAGGCCGTCAAGCGCCAGTTGGGTTTGCTCTGCAGCACCGGGTTGTGTCGAAAGCCGGCGGCGATGCCACGCTTACCGTGGGTCACCCACACCGGCTGGCGCACCGCCTGGTAAACGCGCACGATGTCCTTGCTGACCAGCTGCCCGGTGAGGGCGCGGAAAGGCGCAAAACGCGCACCGGGGTCGCGTGTGGTGGCCAGTGCGTTGTCAAACAGTTCGTCATCGACGTAGGACGTGCCAAAGGTGCTTTGCAGTTCACGCCGCACCACCAGCGGCGAGGTCAGGCCCTCATACACCGCCTGCCCCCACAGCCTGGTTTTCAGCACGCGGTGCACGAGCCCATTGCGCAAACGCACGAGCAAACTTCTGGCCCCTGGCTTCGGGCCGTTCAGCCCGGTGGGGCTGATGAAGGCCAGCCGGCCCCAGCGCACCGGGTCTTCCACCGCCGCACGCGCAAGGAATTCACACGAAAGGCCGTATGCCACGGCGTCCAGCGCGTGCCGGGGCCGCAGCTTGCACTGCACACGCACAAAAGCCGCCGCCATGTGCAGCGCGTCCGTCATCAGGCGCGGCGTGTAGTCGCGGTCGCTGCGCTCGCTGGCGCCAAAACCCGGCAAGTCCAGAGCCACCACGGTGCGCAGCGGATGCATGGCCTCAAACAAGGGCAGCATCTCGGCCATCGACGAGGTGTTGCCCACGCCGTGCACCATCAAGAGAGGCGGGCCCGAACCGGCGATGCGGCAGCTCAGCCGGCACGGGCCTTTGAAGTCGAACTTCTGTCCCAGCAACAGGGTCATGGTCTGAAGATTTTCTGCACGGCGTGCTGCCGCAGCCGGCTGGCTTCGGCGATGCCTGAACCCAGCAGCGGCTGCAAGTAGCTGCGAAACGCAGCTGTCACGTCGGTGCCACTGTCAGCTATAAAAACGTCTTCCATGGTGCGTGTTTTGCCGGCCACTGCAGCCAGCGGCAACAGGCTGTAGTCCACCGCGTAAACACCACTGCGGGTGAGGGCCACGGTGCCATGCTTCAGGCTGTGACTGTGGCCCCCCATCGCAAATTGCACCGCCTTTTCGCCCACCTCGCGGGCCTCACGCTGGTCCACATCGCTCACACAGCCCAGAAAGCTGCGCTGCAGATAGCCAAAAGTATCACCGCGCACGCGTTTGATCTTCAAACGATCGCGGATCAGCGCGCACAGCAAGTCGGCCAGCGCGCCACTGCCGCTGAGCTGCACATTGCCATGCGCGTCTTGTTCCAATTCCGGGCCCATGGCTGCAAGTATCGGCTTGCCGGCGGCGTCGTGTATGCCCTCACTGACGGCCACCACGCAGCGGCCGTAACGTTCATACACATCTTTTACGTTCGCAAGAAATTGATCGACTTCAAACACCCGCTCGGGCAGATAGATGAGGTGCGGTCCGTCGTCAGGGAAGGTTCTTGCCAGTGCACTGGCGGCCGTCAAAAAGCCTGCGTGGCGGCCCATCACCACACCCACATACACACCCGGCAGCGCCGCGTTGTCGAGGTTGGCGCCGGCAAAGGCCTGCATCACAAAACGCGCCGCACTCGCGTAACCGGGTGTGTGGTCGTTGCACACGAGGTCGTTGTCGATGGTTTTCGGAATGTGGATGCAGCGCAGCGGGTAAGCGGCACGTTCGGCCTCTTCAGCCACGATGCGTGTGGTGTCGCTGCTGTCGTTGCCGCCGATGTAGAAAAAGTGACTGACGCCGTGCGCCTGCATCACCTTGAACATTTCGCGGCAGTAGGCCAGGTCGGGTTTGTCGCGCGTGCTGCCCAGCGCGGCGGCCGGCGTGGCGGCCACACGTTCGAGGTTGTGGCTGGTTTCCTGGCTCAGGTCCACCAGGTCTTCATCGACGATGCCGCGCACGCCGTGTCGCGCACCGTAAACACGCTGCGCGCTGCCATGGCGCCGGGCTTCCAGCACCACGCCGGCCAGGCTTTGATTGATGACGGCGGTGGGGCCGCCGCCTTGCGCAATGAGAATCTTGCCGCTGCTCATGGTGGGGGGTTGTCCTTTACAGGCGGCCGCTGTCCCGGGCTGGGCGCAACAGGCCAGCGGGAATGATGCCAGCGCAGGGCCGGGACCGCGCTGCAGCACCGTCCACAATCGCCGGCTCTGCCCCAGCTTGCCTGCGCTGCATCGCACCGGCCCGCCCAACATGCAACGCACCATCTTCACCACGCCAGTGGTCAACGCGCTGTTTCGTGCGGGCGCGCTGGCTTTTCTGAAAGCGGCCGGCTGGCAACTGCAGGGCGAGTTGCCCAGCAACACGCCGAAGAGCGTGCTGATTGCCGCGCCCCACACCAGCAACTGGGACCTGCCCTACACCTTGATGGTGGCTTTTGCGCTGCGCCTGAATGTGCGCTGGATGGGCAAACAAAGCCTGTTCCGCTGGCCGTTTGGCGCGCTGATGCGCTGGCTGGGCGGCATTGCGGTGGACCGCAACAAAAGCTCGAACCTGGTGCACGCCGCAGCCACCACGCTGGTGCAGTCGGGCCAAGCCATGCAGCTCATCGTGCCTCCCGAAGGCACACGCGGCCGCACGCGGCACTGGAAAACCGGCTTTTATTACATCGCGCAGCAGGCCCAGGTGCCCATCATCCTGGCCTTTCTGGACTATGAGAAGCGCATCGGCGGCCTGGGGCCGGTGTTCCATGTCAGCGGTGACGTGCACCGCGACATGCAGGAAATCAAACGTTTTTACGCGCCCATCAAGGGGCGGCGGGCCGACAGTTTCAGCGTCGATTGACGGCCTGCCTGGCGGCGCTGCCGGCGCTGCGCAGCGGCCGCAGCGGCCGCAGCACCAGCCGCATCACGACGGCGCCGAAACGGCCACTGCAGGGGCGGCTGGCACGTCCACCACCTCGGTTTTGACGCCGCGCGCCAACAGCAGCGTGCGCGCACGCTCGGCAGCGGCGCGGCTGCCGAAAGGGCCGCCCATCACGCGCCAGTCGTCGCCCACGGGTATGCGCTGCACGCGCCGCAAGCCGGCTGCGGGGTCGGCTGCGGGGCTGTCTGTCAAGGTCAGCAGGGTGCGCATCGCCACCTGCACCTGTTCGGCTTCAGCCGCCGTGCGCAGCGCCCGTGTGGCCAGCGCAAAGGCTGCCGTGGGCACGGCAGCGACGGCCGCGTCGCGCGTGGGAACTGCAGGCAGGGGTGCAGCCGCTGCCGCTGCCGCCAAGCTTTCAGGCGCTGCAGCCCGCGCCGCACGCGCGGCCATGCGGCGCTGGCGTGTGGCGTCAAGACCGGGGTCTGAAAACAACGGCCCGAGCGGTGGCAATGCAACCGTGCCCTGGCGCGGTTCGACTGCAACCGGGGGCCGCGCCAACGCCGCCAATGTCGCATCTTGGGCGGCACTGACGACACTGGCGGCACTGGCGGCACTGGCCGCGAAGGCTGCTGACGCGGCAGATTCAGCGGCGGTGGCCACCACGTTTGCGGATTGAGCTGCAGGCGTCAACGGGCTGGCCCCAGCGCCGGCTGCTGCTGCAAGCACGGCCTCTTGACGCGCCATCTTTACCCCCAGCCACCAGGCTGTGCCGGCCGTCACAGGCAGCAGCAAGAGCGGCAAGCAGGCCAGTGCCACGCGCGGCGCACTCCACAGCCGGGGGCCCAAAACCGCCGGGTCGAAGCCCGGGCCCACCAGCAGCCGCAAGCGGCGCGCGCCCACCTGCAGTGTGGCCGTGCGCAGCAGCAGGCTCGCCGGCCGCTCTGCAGTGCCCGGGCGCGGCACGCTCAACGCCGCGTCGCGCGGCAGCTGCCACACCGGTGCCGCAGCCGGCAGTTTCACGGCGAGCAGCCGGCCGTGCTGCAACACCCAGCGCGCCAGTTTCGGCGCGGCTGTGTGGTCCACGATGCGTTCGCTGCAGGCCAGGCGTAACGGCGGCGGGTGCATGTCTGCAGGGGCGGGGCTTGGGCTGGCCGTTGCAGGCGGCGATGCAGGGGGCGCAGCGGCAGCGGCGGGTCGCGCCGTCAAGCGCTGGCGCAAAGACGGCGCAGGCTGTGCTGCATCCGTCACGGGCTCGA